>JAGRAW010000368.1 GCA_020434415.1 Bdellovibrionales bacterium | reverse complement strand
TAATGCAACTCACTCTCGAGGAACTTGAACGGTTAGAGCAACTCAGTGAGCTCTGTCACGCCGGCAAACTGAGCGCGGAGGAGTTCCGAGCTTCAGCAAAACTGATTCTTGGCGACCGTGAGCTCCCCCATCACCTCATGATCGGCTCGGTCCCCCAGCTTGACTTCACCACGTCAGAACGGCCTTCCCGAAAGTCACTTGGAGATGTCGAACGTCTAACTACTTGCTCGAGCCGTAGTTCTAGAGCAAGTCACGGAGAGCGCGCTCAGCTGGAACGAACTCTAGCGCCGGGCTACGTCGCATCTCAACTACATTCCGACCAGTCGCTTCAGCAGTCCGTCTCACTCCGCGGTTCGGCTACTGCAGCCGTGCAGCCGTCCACCGTCGAGGAGCTTCCGGAACGTTCGTCGCCGGTCATCGTTCTGACGGTGCTGATCATGGGCGCCATCATGGTGTTGACGGTACTCGTGACAAAAACCGCATCCCTGACCCAGGCACCTGAGAACGGTTCCACCATGCTTCAGTCGACCGCGCCGACGTTTGCTCCTTCGGGAAGCGCTGCCGGAGCGGGAGTGTTTTCGCCTCTATTCGGACCGGATGCAGTCCAGCAATGTAGCGCGGAGTGCTCACAGATAGGCGCCGAACTCGCGGATGCATGCCACGCTGCCTGTTCACGCCTTTCGTTCGAGGAATATGCCCGACGGATCCTTCCCCGCGATCCCTCGGCAGTACGCGACGCCGGAATGGTCAAAGGAAGATGTGCGGCGCGAGGCGACGCCACCGCCAGAAGCAGCACCGATGGCACGCAAGCGGCAGTCGATGCGCTTCTGTCTTCACGAAACCTCGCGTTTGAGCATCAATACACGACCCTTCGTCTGGCGTATGAGCAGTTCCAACCCGACGGTCCACAGCTATCGGCGCTTCGCAGCGTATTGTGTCTGCGTGCCCACCTTGCACTGGGCGAACTGGGAGCTCGCTCCGCAACGGCTCAAGCTGACGCAATTAGTCGCCGTTACTTTGAGGCTTTCAAAGCCGCACTCTCGCCCCATGCGCAGCAGCTTGAAGGTGAGGTCTTGGCAAGAGTCGGATCCACCAGCGCGAAAAAGCAAGGTCCGACATGAACAGGGTGTTCGCGATCTTCGCCGCGCTGCTGGTGACATGGCAGCTTCTGACCCCGACCAGCTGCAAGGCGGAGGGTGTCGACTGCTTGCGGGTCGCTACCGGTCGCAGTTTGGTATGGCACGGGTCATGGCAAGCGGACGGGTCCGATACAGGCGTCGTATACAAAGTACGACAAGTGCGGGCCAGTGCGCGGAGCAGTGAGGGCGTGCGATTGGAATTGGAAGCGATTGGTCGCGCGCAAAAGGCGGAGCGCACGATTGACGTAGTCGATCGTGCGGTGGCGACCATGGTGTGCCGGTCGCTTGTGCGGACGAAACGGCCGGACTTCGACACTCTGCCTCAACCGCCAACGCCACCCCCTACCCCGCTTCCGGTGACTAGACACGCATCGAAGCCCGTGCAGACGCCTTCGCCGCCAAAAAAATCTTCGACCGTAAGCACACCGGTGCCGCCGGGCATAGACCGCCTGCCGTTTATCAAATACACGGAGCGCGGATGGTTACGGAGCGAAAAAGTTGCTGGAAAGCTCGCGGTCTGTGCGGTGCTCTCTAGGCAGTTTAGTTGCCTAGCCGACGAGAAATCGCGGTTCGGTAGTCTGTTAGCACAAACCGAAGCCGAAATACGAGCTGTCGAAGAACTGGAAAGGCGAACGAAGCGAAGAAACTAGCACTGCGCTAGACGCCCTTGGCGACCCGTCCTTCGGATTTAAGTTTCAACAACCGGCGTCGAGTCTTACGCACTCGCTTCTTCGCGATCTTCTCGTCCTTCTTTCGCCGCTTATCTTTCGTAACTTTCGTTGGAGATCCCATAGCCTTTTACTCTGTTTTAGGGCCCCTGAGAATACCCGATTTCGCAGGCTTCGGTCAAAGGGATCGAAACGCCAATGCCTGAAAATGGAAAATGGTGACAGAGACGAATATTCCTATTTTCCAGGGTCCGCTCGTTGACTAGCCGCACTGCTCGGAAATTAGGAATATTCGTCTCTGTCACCATTTTCCATCCAACTTACCCCCGAAATATCTGCTGTATTTCAGCCAATAATTTCAAGGCATCCGGCTTCGAGCGCTGGAACGCGTTTCGTCCCACGATCGATCCGAACGAGCCTCCTGCGGCCAGGCCTCGTATTTCTTCCAGCACTTCCGCATCACCTTTTGCCGGGCCTCCCGAAAAAATAACGATTCGTCGACCATTGAAGGCGCTTTGGATTACGTGCCGGGCACGGTCCGCTAACGTGGTCAGTGGTATTTGTTGTGCCTCGTATACCTTCTTCGCTTCTTTCTGCTCGATGTGCGCGCTTGGAGCTTTGACCTTGATGATATGGGCGCCAAGCTGTGCCGCGATCTGGGCCCCGTAGGCCACCACGTCGATTGCGGTCTCCCCTTCTTTGGAGAGCTGAGCTCCCCGCGGATAGGCCCAAACTACCACCGCCAATCCGGCGTCCTTCGCCTCCCGAGTGATTTCGCGCAAATCCTCATACATGACGTTGCGCTCCGACGAACCGGGATAGATGGTGTAGCCGACCGCCGCGCAACCGAGCTGCAACGCGTCTTGCACCGAAGCGGTTACCGCCGGGCACGGGTTTTCATCCGACCACAGAGAATCAGAGTTGTTCAGCTTAAGAATCAGCGGGACCTGCCCTGCGTAATCAGCGGCAGGTGCGCTGAGGAACCCCAACGGAGCGGCATAGGCGTTACAACCGGCCTCGAGCGCCAGCTCGAAGTGGTAGTACGGGTCATAAGCCGGCTCGTTCTTGGCGAAGCTGCGCGCAGGTCCGTGCTCGAATCCTTGATCGACAGGCAAGATCACCAACTTCCCGGTTCCGGCTAGGTTCCCCGTGCAGAGCAACCGCCTCAGGTTGCTCAACACTCCCGGATTCTCCGATCGGTACCAACTGAGAATTTCCTTCACTCGCGGTGTCACTGGGGTATCTCCATCAAAAGGTCAGAAATTAAATGGTGACAGAGACCAATATTCCTAATTTCAGGCGAGAAATAGGAATATTGGTCTCTGTCACCATTTTCTATACGCCTGGTTCCCTGCGACTGCCACTGATTCTGAGCGTTTTTCCGGCACCCGGTGGGGGGAGAAAATTCCCACAAGAAAACCGGACGATCGGTCGATATCTGTAGATGAGGGAAAGGAAGGGGTCACGATCAGTGGGTTCTCCGGAGCAATGCCGGGAACGAAACAAATCGGACTCAATCCAGGTTTTTTAGTGGTTAATCAGGTTTCCTTGATGAGGCCAGTTCGGCTCATTGTTCTCGGCGTAGCTTTGCTACTGGGCGCGGTAGCGGCGGCTCCTTGCTCGGTAAAGGCGGAGCAAGAAGGCGTTCGCGCTCGCGCAGGTAGCGACTACACGACCTATACCACTCCTCGCTTCACCCTTTACATCGGCTCCGACAGTAAGCCGTCCGAACCAATCAACGCGGACGAAGTCGCGGAACAATCGCTCAAGATTCTCAACACCACCTATGAGGAACTGAGCAGGATCTTTCGAACGCAACCCAAGCGGAAGGTCGTGCTGCGCTTTCTTTCACCGACCGAGTTCCGTCGACAAACCGGTGCACCTGAGTGGACCAGCGCAATGTACTTCCGCGACGAGATTACGATCCCGTTGACCAAAGCGAACGCTTGGGAACGCGACGAATTGCACCGGGCTCTACGACATGAATACGTGCATGCAGTGATTGCTGAGCTTTCTGATTATCGGTGTCCTGCATGGCTTGATGAAGGTGTCGCGCAGCTTCTCGAAGGCCAGATCAATCCCCTGCTCGGTCCGGCGCTTCGTCGGTGGGTCGGCCTTAATCCAGCCATTCCGCTCGAATGGTTGCAGAACGGATTTACCACGCTGGAGTCGGCCTATGTGCCCGCAGCGTATGCCCAGTCGCTATTCGCGACGCGCAAGCTGATTCAACAACACGGCTTCCAGTCGGTGACGAATTACCTCGCAGATCTCCGAAAGGGCGTCGTTGAACGCAAAGCCTTCGAGCGCTCCTTCTATCGGCCGAAGGCTCAGTTCGAACGAGAACTCACGCGCGAGATGCGTCGCTGGGCAGCCTCACGCGAAGTGAATCCTTAGAGCTTAATCGTCGCTGTTCGACAGATTCTCAAATCGCTCCCTTCCGTCTCCGCCGAACTCTTCACAAGAGCTCCTTTGCGTGCGGCTAGCCAATCCGCTAATGGCCGAACCT
>JAGRAW010000367.1 GCA_020434415.1 Bdellovibrionales bacterium | reverse complement strand
AGAAAGATATCTTTGCGTCCGGTCGTGTCGTGAATGTCTTGGTAAGGATCGGTTCGATTTGTCGACGATTCTCCGAGACCGATGACGAAGAATCGGCCTCCTTGTCGGCGAAGAAAATCAGCATATTCGATGGCGCAGTTGTAATACTGTTCCTGCCAGGCAGCTCCGAGCGGCTTTTCGCTTGAACCATACTCGCTGCCGAAGACCCTGCTCGGCTCGTAGGGTGCGTGAGCGGCGAATGAACCGACGCAGTTCGTCAGGGCAAGCTCCGGAGGACTGATTGGAGCGAGTTCGCCTTCCGGAGCGCTGCACGATGGCACGGCACCGTCCGGCGGTTGCACGGAGTTCTGGCCGTAGATAACGGAGTCGCTCATGACGAGCGGGCTTGGGGCCGTCCAGCGCGCTTCCACAGCGCCTGCTTGGGTCTGTTCGTCGTTGTTTCGGACGCCGCTTGGTACATCCGATGTATTGTCCGACAGCCACTCGATTGAGTAGTTGCTATAATCATAGGCGCCAGGAGGATGCTCGCCGATTTGGTGAGGCGGGAGGTTTGTCGGTGCCGCCAGCAGTAAGCGTGCGGCGGTCGGTGTGCCGTCGGTGAAGTGGACGTAAGAGACAATCTCGTTGATATCAGCACTATCCTGCTTGATGAGCTGCACCCGTGCGGCCTCTTGATAGGCAGTCAAAAGTCCGTCGCAAGTATTGGTTGCGCTCGCCGTTCTCAGATTCGCGAGCGCCTGGTCAAAGTTTTCCTTGGCGAATCCGGATTCAGCCGGCGTATCCACTCCGTCAGCAGGTTCAAAGCGCACGGCGTTACCGGCCAAATGGTAGTTGTTGTTCGTTGTGCCTGCAATGTTGAACGGGATGAGACTGATGCGGTCAAGCTCGGGGTTGAACTCTTCGACGAAGGCGCTAATCGAGCTTTTCAGTAGGTCAAGCTTCGTTGGCACGCCTCTAGCGGCGGCGAGCTCTCGACAGTCCATCGTCCGCTCGGTGGTCAAGCAGGAACAATCGCCCTTGGCAGGACATTCCATTGAACGCGAAGTATCGACTACCAGCGCTACGTTCGCCTGGGAACGTTCGGCAACTGCCTGTGACCCGGCAGCATGCAATTGCATGCCTCTCCCCGTATCGGTGGTGCCGAGGACCTCGAACGGTAGAAGATGCATGAGCAGGAAGTTGATGTTCGCTTGAGCAGATACGCTCAGTCGATCGACTGGTTGCCCGCTAATCTCGGAGACCACCCGCTCGTAGCGAATGGCGATGTCCTGGTTTTTATCAACGGAAATCCCCATTGCCCGCAGATTATGAAAGGTAATCTCTCTTGCCTGCTCGATGACAAACGCTCGAACTTCTTCGCTATCAGTATCGCGCATGTCCTCTGAGCGATGGATTGTCGCTCCAATTCCTCCGAGCGCCCCGGCGTCAGCCGCCTTTTGCAGTTCTAGCCGGGCGAAGTAGAGATGCCCGGCATCAATCGCCAGGCCGCTCACCGCGAGCAGGCCGAGAATGGCGAATATCCCCATGGCGAGAATGGAGCCTTGCTCGCCTCCGGTCGGCGGTGCGGTTACCCGGCGCTTCCTCTTACAGAATCGACACATTGTAGAATTGCTCTGGTTGAAAGAAGAATATTGCCCCAAGTCTCCCGAAGAGATCGTCCTGCGGTATGAAAACCTCTGCCACGGCGACAGCACGTGTCTCGCAAATTAGCTCAGGGTCGATGATGCCGTTCGCCGCAACGGCATCTTGGGAAGCGAGTCGGGAATGGAATCGCTCAGGAGTTGTCGCGGCGAATGGGCTGAACGTTGTGGGGCATGGAGTTCCCGGCATTTCAAATCGGTAGAGCGAAGTGATTATCTCACTCCCGCTATAGAGTTCGATCAGTTCGGCCTCCAGTTGACGCTCGACGGTAGTGAGGCACGCGAGTGCGCTTGTCTCTCCAATTTCAGCCGAGCATTCACGGTAGGCACGAGACGCAGCCTCACGGCTGAATCCGCTGGCGGTTTCATGCTTCCGGAGTGCATTGCTGAGCACGAAACCAGCGACAATCAACAGGATGAGAACAGGAACGATTATTGCGAACTCGAGCATAACTGTTCCTCGCTCAGGTGTGCCGGTGGTCGAGTCGCGTTGGCTGCGACCTGACAGGTGTTGGCAGATTGAACGGGTGCAAGAGAACACGATAAAATCGTCTCCGAGCGGGGGTTATTGTAACCGGTGCAGTATTCCGATCATTATTCGACTGTCCACGTAAGCCGTCTGTGCTCCTGTTGGCGGAGAGCGCTCGCCTGCTTCTAAAGCTACACAAGCGCTGCGGCACTTCTTCAGTCCAAAGCCGACTCCCTCCGGTCCCGTCGCGCGAGCAGACAGGGTGTTGCGGTAGTCTGACGATGCCGGCTAGAACACCCAAAGCTCATTCCTCATCATGGCAGAGCTTTGGAGTTCGAAGTCTCCGACAAAAAGCGCTTGGACGGGAAATCTGACCCGCACCTCGACCAAGGCTCCCGGCCGTCCCGCGGTGTCACCGCACTCGCCAAGCCCGACACATCTTACCTGGATGTGTTGCCCGGAAAGCGAGACGCCAAACTCTCTGCTTTTTTGGATGATCTGTTCAGTGAGAAAGGACTCATAAGGCGGAATTTCTTCAGCAGCGTCCTGGGACCCGCCTAGCGAGGCTGGGGAGGCTGCCGTACTGAAAACATGGGGCCCGACACTTGCCTCTCGCAGGGCAGCCGAGGCGACGAATTGCGTCGTCAGAGAGTAATAGCCGCATCGGAGCAGCTCGACCGCTGCGATAATCAGCACAAAGAATAAGAGGATAACGACTGTTGCTTCGGTAAGCACCGCGCCGCGTTCATCGTGTTGCAAATGAACCCCCGCAAAAACCCTTGTTTGTCACCATTAGTAACAAGAGTATCACGGTATCGTGACAAAATGATCACATTAAAGTGAGGGAAGGTGGAGTCGGCGCGGTCCGTTTCGAGCAGGAGCGTACTGACGGAGACCGATTCTTACGGGTCGTAAAGTTCACGAGAAGTTAAAATGTTGCGCCGTGGGAACTTTCATTGCCTTCTTGCGACGTAGACGCGATGCGAAATGAAGAGACAGTGCCGAGAAACCCTTCCGGGTAGAACCCGGCACTGTCAGAAGAAGGAGAGGACGGACGAGGACTAGGCGTCGTCATCCTCGCTTTCGCCGTTGTCAAAGTTCGGCTCCAGTGAACGCACCTCTTGTGCGTTAAGCAAGGCGGTTACCACCTGCTCAACGACCGGACCGCCTGGAACGTTCTCGAAGGAGTGGCTTTTGACTCGGGGCGACTTTGACTTAAGTTCGACCGGAATCGCGAAATTCAGACAGAGCTCATTCACGTCGTCGTTCCCCGGCACGAGCGTGAAAGTCGCTCGGGTGTCCTTGGGGCTGGAACCGAGGAAGTTCCAGACCTGGACATAGTTCCCGTCAACTCGCAACACGTTGTACAGGTTCATGTGGATAAACATGATCAGGTATACGAATGCGAGGAAGCTCGAGATGGCGAAGACGAGCGACGCCGGAAACTCTCTCAAGCCAAACCAGGCGAAGAAGTGACCGATGATCTCAAGATACGGTATGTCGTTTGCGCTCGCCCACCAACCGAGGATAGCAAGCAACGCGATAACGACGATTCCGGTCCCGAACCACCCTGTAGACTTGAAGTCCAGGCCGATCGTGATCAGCGTGTATACGACTAGGGCCAGATACAGCCAACACGTAACAGGCTGCGGTACCCATTCGAGCACCGTGACAGCCCAAGCAACGTATCCCCAGGCGATCAGGGGATATAGAAACAGAAACTCCGGTCCGCTGATTACGCGGAGCCGCTGTTGTTCCTTGCTTCGAATTGCCCTTACGCAGTTCCAGAGGTTCAGGACTGCCGGTGGGCTGTAGAACACGAACGCCAAGATGTAGATCGGCAATTGTACCAACAGCGGCAGCCCCAGGATCGAATTCACGACAAACCCAAGTGCCGGGTGGCCTCGATGGCGTTCCCGCTTTGGCGCCTTGGGCGCGGCTTGTTGTGGAGCTGGGGAAACGGGGTCTACCGGATTGTGCGCCAAGTCTTCCATGGCAACTCTCCTTTTTTGAAAAGAAAACGGGATGTCCGCGACTCCGATGGCCGCATCGACGACGCCGACCGTCCTCCGGCGGGCTTCGTCAATGCGGCAAAGGAGCAGGGAACAAGGAACCTCACTCGGCACTGGCTTTCGGTCCGGAGTCGAGTACGGACGAAAAGCCAGCAGCAGCTTCAGCTCAGGCAGAGAAAGGTAAGGATCGGAAGGAGTTGGGAAGAATATCCCAGTGCGCGGTTAAAC
>JAGRAW010000366.1 GCA_020434415.1 Bdellovibrionales bacterium | reverse complement strand
GAGCCGCAGCTCGATGCCCAAACTGTCGTTGCCGCCCCCAATCTGCGTCAGGAAGCGGAGGTTCCTCTGGCCACATCCCTGCGAAATCCGGAACGGATCGACGGATTGGTGCTCGAACTGGAGGGGGTTTCACCCACGTCAATTCCTAGCGACCTCCGGCAGACTTCCGAATGGGACGAACAATCTGGGCGATTGCTTGTTCGTACCGGCGTTGCCAGTGGCGTAGCTCCCGGCCTTTCTTTGGGCACCATCGAGCCCGTAGAACAGTATCTAGAAGAGACTAGAGAGTATCCCCTCTCGAATACCCGAGTCCGCCGTGTTGCCACCGAGCTCAAACGGCGCACCGATAATGAACGTCAAATGCTCTCTCAACTGGTGCGATTCGTCGGCAGCTACCTGCGCCCTTCAGAGGATGCCCATCTTACCGTCCATGAGGCGTTAGTCGGCCGCAGCGGAAACTGTAAGGACCACGCCCGTCTCCTCACGACCCTGGCCCGGGCTGTGGGACTCCCCGCTCGCGAAGTCACAGGTTTGGTCTACAAGCGCAAGAATCAAGACGGGGCCTTCCTTTCCCACACCTGGAACGAGGTATACGTTGACGGAGCTTGGGTCGCGGTAGACGCAATGTTCAAGCGACTCAGTATTGATGCCACCTATGTTTCGTTCGGCAGCGGCCGCCACGGGATATCCAACCTTACGGGCTCCCTCGGACGCGTGTCGTTCAAAGTGCTTCAGGTTTCCTACCGAGAAACGTAAGAATCCCCCGTCCCTTCCGCAATCACAGCAGCAATCGCGCAAAAAACCTGCGCTTCCATCCAGTGCTACCCGCATCTAATTGGCCGGACCTGGAAAATCGGTTTACTCCAATCGCCGATTTAGCACATGCTGGCAGCGTCTGACCGTACCCCGATGGACGTACTCTTGGCGGAGGCGGACGCCCAAAGTGCCATAGTAAAGCAAGAGTTCAATTACAGCCCGGAGATACAGCAGAATGGATAGACGAAAGAATCGTGCTCTCATTTATTTCTTAGGACTCGCTACTGCCGGCGGCGTGTTGGCGTGCGGTGGGAGTTCCGATGGCGGCGACCTTCGCATACAGGGAAACCTGCGTGCGGCCTCCAGTTCGCGCACCGAACAGAGCGCCGGACCCGGTATCGGTAATGTTACAGTGAGCGCCCTCGGCGACAGCGCTGTGACCGATGACCAAGGGGATTTTACTCTTGAAGGAGATGACGTACCGGGAGGAGAAGTGCTGTTTGAATTCAGCACCGGCAGCGGTAGCACAACCACCGTCGTAGGAGGATTCCCGACCGGCGAAGCAACTGCAGTAGTGCAGTTTCTCGCAACTGCAGACGGGAGCGTCTCCGGCACGGTAACGGGCATTGTCGGCGACGAGGATCCACAGCCTACCCCGGAGCCAAGCCCTGAGCCGAGCCCGGAACCAACGGCGACCGAAACTCCGGAGCCAAGCCCGGAACCCTCTCCTAGCCCGGAGCCAAGCGTAACTCCTAGCCCGGAACCGAGCCCCGAGCCGAGCCCCGAGCCGTCACCCAGCCCGGAGCCGACCGAGCCTGAGATTGGCTGCCAAGAGTGCATTGCCTTGTGCGTAGCTGATCCCCAGAGCGGAGGAAATGCGGCTCTGTGCGAACAGCTTTGCACATCCGGACTTCCGGGAGTAATTCCGGCCGGGTTGTGCCCGTAGTCAGCGGCAAATAAATCGGTCACAGGCGTCCGAATTCCTGGAATTCGGGCGCCTGTCCTTCTAGTAGATAAATCGCTGGAGTTTTCCCCCGCTGACAGTTGCTCGGGAGCGGGGCGACTTTTTCAGTGAGTGCAGGCAAGCTCTCCGTTTCACGGCAGCCTGCATCGGAAGTGTCCAGGTTAGATCAGCCTCGGACCCTTAGCTTCCTCCTCCTCTTTGCTTTCAGACCGTTCTACCGTCGCAGCAGGCGCGTCGGGCTCGTTCGCACCGGAAATCAATACCGAGACACGCCGATTGCGTCGTCGCCCCTCGTCGGTGTCATTGTCTGCAATGGGACGACTCGACCCATACGCCTCAATAGCAATGTTCTCCTCCGAAACCCCTGCAGCGACGAGCGCAGCAGCCACCGTTTCGGCCCGCGCTCGGGACAGACGAGTATTGTGCTCCTCACTACCTCCCGGCTCTCGACTCGCATGCCCCTCGATGATGATTTTCTCGGCGCCTGCAAGGGAAGCCAACACGCTCGCGATATGCTCGACCTTTTCCTGTCCTGTCGCAGTAAGGTCGACATCATCATAACCGAACAGTACGCTGGGCAGGTTCACTGAGACGCTCCCGTCCTCGGTCACCGTACTCTCGACGCCGCCTTGGCTCAAATCTGCCACAAGGCTTTCCAATCGTCGTAGCTCCGCCCCCTGGCGTGCCACTTGCTCCCGCAGCTCCGCGCTTTCCTTGCCTAGCGCTTCGCGTTCGGTTTGGAGATGTCTTCTTGCCTCTTGAATCTCGCTGGTCTCTTGAATTAGCGCTGCTATCTGTTGCTGCTGGAGCAAGTTCCTCGAAAGAAGAAACGCCGAAATGCCTATAAACAGCAGCACAATCAGCGACATGCCGACCTTCAAACGACGTGAAGCATGAACCGAGGCCTCATGGGCAAGCTGTCGGATGAAGGTTGAAGTGACGTTCCCGATGCGGCCTTCGCCATTCTTTCGTGCCTTGATGTAGGCGTCCGAAATCATCAAGGTCGGCGATTTGACAATCTTTTTTCCTTCTTTGGCAACCGCTCCCTCGACTTCCAGGGTGGAACGCGGCGCTTTGGTGGAAAACAACATGCGAGGCCCACCGGGAGCGAGCTCGATCTCGTCGCCGTCTTTCAGGACTGTAGACTCGGTAATGCGCTCCCCGTTGACATAGGTTCCATTGAGGCTTTTCAAATCCTCGATCACGAATTGACCGGCTCTCTCGAAGATCATCGCGTGCCGCCCGGAGACCTGCGCATCTTCTTCCGGGTCGAGTTGCAGATCGTTGTATTCATCTCTGCCGATTCGGATGTTACCGTACTCGTACTGGGCGATTTCTCCCGCTCGACGTCCGGTGAGATGTCGCAGGTAAAAATTCATAGCTCCCCTTTCACCCAAGCTCTGCATTGTATACCTCTCGATAAGACACCGATTAAACCGAACCGCCCGCTGCACCGCTGCTGCTTCGACGGCGGGAACGTAGAGGACGAACGTCGAGCACAACAGCACCACACTTTGCCGGCGACCTCGAACCGGAGGGCTAACGCCGGAATAGCTGGTTATCAGGGAGATAATCGGGCAATTTCCCTAACTCCTTTAGTCGCTTCGCTCGAAAACGGTTAGGCAGCAGCGCTCGCTCCGTCGTCGCCTACCGTTTTTCTCGCCGCCTCCGGTTAATCAAGCGAATTCAGAGCCTTATGACCGCCGGCGTCTCGTCCGAAAAGCACGCATTAAGTTAAGTAAGACAAAGTTCATGCCGATAAACAGTTGTTGAGGATTCATGACGTGCCGTCTTGGCACCCTGCCGGGTGTTGGAAGCAATCATCCCAGCGCCTTGCCGGACACCGCTACCCCTGGGGAGGGACTGCCGCCCCAAGCGTTGAAGCTTTGAGGAGACCTGCCTGCAGTATGAGCAGGAGAGACTTAACACCGCTGTCAATCGGCTCGCTCGTCGCCGGGCGTTATGTCGTTGAGAAGTGCCTTGGCATCGGCAGTTGCGCGATCGTGTATCGTTGTCACGACAAGAACCTCAAACAGCGCCGCGTGGCCCTGAAGGTATATCAACCTAGCGGCCCCCGCGAAGGACCGACTCCAGCGAGATTTCGCAAAGAGGTCCTGTATTCGTACGAAATAAACCACAAGAACGTGGTCCGGACTTTCGACTTCATCGAGACCGACGATCTGACCGCTCTTACCATGGAGCTGGTAGAAGGCGGCGACCTGCTCGACCTGATTGATTCCGGCAAGCTGACTATCGGAGCGATCATCGATTTGCTAATGCAAATCTGCGTGGGTCTGCAGGCAGTGCATGACGCCGGCATCGTGCACCGGGATTTGAAGCCCGAAAATATTCTCGTGTCCCGAGACGGCGTCGCCAAGATCGCCGATTTTAGCATCGCCTGGACCGATACCGCGACCAAACTGACGCAGCACGGTAACATTCTAGGCTCGATCTCCTATATCAGCCCCGAATATCTGGAGCATGGAAAGCTCGATACGCGCGCCGACTTGTATGCCGTCGGAATCATTGCTTATCAGATGATCACCCTCGAAGATCCCTACGAGGGCGGCACCATGCACGAAATCATTCGCAGCAAACTGACCTCAAAGCCGGTGCCTCCTCACGAACTGCGACCTGATTGCC
>JAGRAW010000365.1 GCA_020434415.1 Bdellovibrionales bacterium | reverse complement strand
GGGATAGAGCGGCAACAGGTGTCGGTAGTAGGAAAGGCTACCGGGTATGTCCTGCAGGCAGGATACAAATGTCCGATGATCGCGTAACCGGGGGCTCAATCGGTCACTCCGGTAGAACGCCGTATAGAGATGGGCATCCGGGAAGCGTTCGCAAAGCAGCTCCAGGCATCGCTCACCGCCTCGCATACCGACTAGCCAATCGTGCACGATAGCAACTCTCACGACACCGCCTCCAGTGACTCTCGCGTAGTTGTAAGGCGCTCCGGAACCTCCCCGTCCGCTCCGCCGACAGCAGCCCCCAGGACCGAGCGGTAGACGTCGAATGTAGCCTGGGCGACGGCTAGCCGGGAAAAACGTGCTGCACGTTCCCCGGCACCCACCCGAAATCGATCGGTTAACGGAATGGCAAGAACCGCAGCGACGGCATCCGCAAAGGCGGGCGCATCGAATCCATCGGCGAAGCGCACCAGATCCCCGCCAAGTTCGGCAATAGCCGGGATCGGAGTACTGACGACCGCGGTCTCACACGCAAATGCTTCCAGCGCCGGTAGGCAAAATCCCTCCTCTAACGAGGGCACCAGCAGAGCCCGAGCGCCGGAGAGTAACGCCGACAGGTCCCTGCGCGACACCGCGCCGAGGTAGTGAACCGCATCGGCGATCCGCAGGTCTCTTCCCAATCGCTTCGTTGCCTCATCAAACCTGTCGCCGATTACCACCAACGTCGGAGTTGTCGCTCTCTTTTGTTGCAACAGGGACCAACACTCCTGCAGCATGCGGTAGCCCTTGTGCGGCCGGTCACTACCGACGAAGACAAGATACTCCCCCTTGACCCCGTATCGTGCGCACACTTCCGTTATCGTCGATTGCTCCGTTCGCGAGATGCCGGTGGAAACCGCGTTCGGAATGGCAGAGAGCATCCCCGGAGCCACGCGAAAGTTCTGTCGGATTTGCCGAGCGCTATGTTCGCTGACCGTGATCACGCGGCGCGAGCGTCGGATCGCGGAAGCAATCAGCATCCGAGCCGTCGGACGATGCAGTGGCGAGTCCGGATAGGTCACGTGAATGATATCGTGAATGGTGACGACTGCAGGGATCGGCAACGCAAACGGCAACGTGTAGTGAGGGGAATGGAAGAGGTCGACCGAAGCGCACAGGGCTCGATGTCGACGAGCGAGGAGAAAATACTCGGCAAAAGAATACTTCGGCGCCGGTTCTTCGACCATCCGAACCGAGCGTTGCCATCGTTCGAACAGCGCCTGATGGCGTTTGGCGGCATCACCGGGCGACACGAGCAACGTGAGCGCGATGCGCTCACCGTGCAGCTCATTCAGCTCAAGGAATCCGTCGACGAGATTCTCGAGATAGGTGCCGATGCCGCCGTCGCCCAGTTTTCGAGCATCAAGCAGTACAGGTATGGCTGACACGAAACCTCGCCCAAGAAAGAAAAAGCCGCTCTCGCGGCTCGTTAGTCGAGAAGCAACCCTCCGGCGCTACGTGTCTATGCAATTCGCGCGACACGATTCTGGCTCTCCCCTCCCTGCCGCTGGGGCCCGGATGTAGTGGAACCGCGAAATTCGAGCACTTCTCGAACCGCATAAATCTTTTTGTTCTGAGACTCGTGATAGGTCCGAACCAGCATCTCGGCGAGCAAGCCGAAGCAGATGAATTGAGAGCCGATCAAGACCAGCATGATACTGACGAACAACAATGGGCGGTCGCCGATTGCCATTCCCAAGAAGAATTTCTCTACCGTGAGCGCAAAAAGAGCGATGCCCCCGATGCCGCCGGTAATCATCCCCAAAGCGCCGAACATATGAAGCGGTCGAGTCGAGAATCCCAGAAAAAAACGGACCGTGAGCAAATCGAGCAGCACTCGAAACGTTCGAGAGATGCCGTACTTGGAGGTGCCATGTACGCGAGCGCGGTGATTGACCGGCATCTCCGCAATGCGGACTCCCATTTGCGCTGCCAGCGCGGGAATAAAGCGGTGCATCTCACCGTACAGTTGGATGTTACGGGCGACGTCGGCGCGCATCACCTTCAGTGTGCAGCCGTAGTCGTGGAGCTGGACGTTCGTCGTCTTGGATATCAACCGGTTCGCAATCATCGACGGCAGCTTGCGACTCAGCATCCGGTCCTGCCGATTCTTACGCCATCCCGCGACTAGGTCATACCCCTCGTCCAGTTTCTCGACCATCTTCGGAATTTCAGCCGGGTCGTTTTGCAAATCCCCGTCGAGAGTGACGACGATATCGCCGCGTGCGTGATCGATTCCCGCTGCCATAGCCGCGGTCTGCCCGAAGTTTCGCCGTAGCAGTACCAGTCGGACTCGCGGGTCCCCATTGGCAGCCTCTGCAAGGCGCTCCGCCGTACGGTCGGCGGAACCATCGTCAACGAAGACGAACTCGAAAGCTAAGCCTGAACTGTCCGCGACCGCTACCAGTTCAGCGTACAGTTGCGCGACGTTATCTTCCTCGTTGTACAGGGGGACGATAGCGGAGATTAGACACTTAGACATGGGGTTCGTGGTGTAAGCCGGCCGCCGCGTCGTCAGTCGGAGGTCGTGGCAATTTGCTCATCAATTCTGGTGGATTTACTAGAAAAACGACCAACTGTCCACCGTTTGGTCTTTTACCACAGCACAGTCAGAACGTGGTCGTTTCGAATGCTACCCTGCTCAGTTATGCAGCTAGCCGTCGGGAATATCTACGAAAAGCGTAGTCGCCGCGGTCCACTTCCTCCTTGAGCTCGAAGAATTCTTCAAAAGGGGGGAAGTAGGCATCGGCGGCATGGGTTCCCCGGACCAGGGTCAATTGCACCTGATCCCACTGCGGGAGGGTCGCCTGGTAGATCTCAGCCCCCCCGATAACCCAAAGCTTGCCGCCAACATCGGATCCCGCGCCTGCTCGTGTGGCAAGAACAAACTGCTCGGCCGAGTCGCAAAGCTCCACATCAGGATGCGGAGGCTGGGTAAGCGAGCGGCTTGCAACCACGTTTCTGCGGTGCGGTAGCGGACGGTACCGCTCAGGCAACGATTCATAGGTGTGCCGTCCCATCAGCACCGTCTGTCCGGTGGTCAGTCGAGCGAAATGCTTCAGGTCTTCGGGAATGTGCCATGGCACCGCGTTTTGGAAGCCGATGCCTCGACCTTCATCCATGGCGACAATCGCGATTACTTGGAGCGGAGAATACGGCTCAGACTGCGATCGCGAAGCGGATGTGTTCGTGTGGATGGTAGTCACGCAGGGTAAAGTCCTCGTAGCGAAATTCGAAAATGTTTTTTACCTCAGGGTTCAACTCGATACGCGGGAGCGGGCGTGGTTCTCTCGTCAGCTGGAGACGAGCTCCCTCGACATGATTCGAATAAATATGCACGTCCCCGAACGTGTGAACGAATTCGTAAGGACGGAAACCCGCAACTTGAGCAAACATCATCAGGAGTAGTGAATAGCTGGCGATGTTGAACGGGACACCCAGCATCAAATCCGCAGAACGCTGGTAGAGCTGCAAGCTCAGACGGTCGCCTGCGGCATACAGTTGAAACATCGTGTGACATGCCGGGGGGGCGACTTGCGGCAAATCCGCGGGATTGAAGGCAATCACGAGGTTGCGACGACTAGAGGGATCTTCTCGCAGCAGGCGAACCGCCCGTTCAATCTGGTCGACAGTTCCGTTCGGACCTTCCCAGCGGCGCCACTGCTTTCCGTAGATCGGACCGAGCTCACCACTTGCATCCGCCCATTCATCCCAAATCGTCACCTTCTGTTGGTGTAGATAGGTGAGGTCGGTCTCGCCCTTCAAAAACCACAAGAGCTCGTGAATGATCGAACGCACATGCAACTTCTTGGTGGTGAGCAACGGGAAACCCTCTTCGAGGTTGAAGCGAAGTTGACGGCCAAAAACGGAGTAGGTGCCGACTCCGGTTCTATCGCTGCGAAAGGTGGCTCCCTCCGGCTTTCCCTGCTCGAGCACGTCAGCCACCAAGTCCAAATATGCCTTCATCTATCGATTATGCCTCACTAAAAGCCGCCAAGATTGTTTCTAACCGATCGCCCTCCATGGGCGAAGTATATTGTTTCGCCGGAGGAGTAACCCGACGGCAACTATACTCCGAACAAAATGAACCGGCTCGATCAGAGCCGACAATCGGGTAGTTCTACTATCCCCCAGCTGGAAAATCAGCCTCCATTCTCGCGCCGTGCAAGTACCACCCTTCCATTCCCGGCATTCGCCGCGGAAATGTTTTTTAACGACCCTAGGACGTTAGCTCGAGCGACGGAACGTCCTCACACTTCTCAAGCCGACCCTGAGAGTTCCCGATACTACTTTTGGTAGAGCCCGAATTCACTTTTCGTAGGATTGGAGCAACAGAAAGTCCCCTGGGTAA
>JAGRAW010000364.1 GCA_020434415.1 Bdellovibrionales bacterium | reverse complement strand
TCTGTTACGGCAAACACCGTAGACGTCAACAACGTGGTCATTTTCAACACCGGCGGACATCAGTGCCGTTTCTCGTATAGCGCGGCGGAGCAGGCAATTAGCGTCGGCTGTAGTAGGCCTGGGGCTTCGTGTTCCCAGGTATTCATCCGCTGAGATCGGCGGCCGACGGCGCGGTCGATGGCATCAGCGGGTTCTAGGTCTGGGATCCACCGGCTTTCTAGATAATTCTTGCGCTTTTTTGGTGCGTTGCAGGAGGCTGGTGTCCGGCGTAGTAACGGCCGACTCGGGATTACGAACGTCCGTTCACGCTCCAACTCAAAATTTCTGCTCCCACGCGTGAAGTCCCTAATCTGAAAGAAGAGCAGCCGGAGAGGCACCCAATGGCTCGGAGATGGGAATTGGCCTTGATCGGTTCCAAGCAAGTTGAAACTATATCAGACATGCTGTTGCGGACACTTCGCCTCGCTGTGACCGGAGAGCTCCCCAGACTTTTGATGGACGCATCTTGAAACCCGCAGTTTTGAATATCCTCCGTAGCGCATGGGAGCGTGGGAGGAGCAGGTCGGCCGCCAAGGCATTCCGACGCCGGGTGGGCTGGACACTGTTGCTTTGCTGTTCGCTACTGGTCGCGGCCACGGGAGCTTCAGCTGATTCCAGCAAAACACGCCAGGCCTACGAACGGGCGCGCAGCGGTTATGTCGCTCTCGCGGAACGGGACTCCGACGTGGACGACCTGATGGAGTGGGAGCAGGCGGCTTCTTCACTCCTAATCTTCGTGAGAGAGTATCGAGACCCCGACTATACTCCGCGGGCATTATTTCTGCTCGGTCGTCTTTACGAGTTTACCTACGAGAAGCGCCGTTTCCAGACGGGGCTCACCCGAGCGACATACTTCTACGAAAGTCTGGCGGCGCAATATCCTCGCCATTCGTTGGCAGATGACGCCCTGCTGCGGCTCGGTGATCTGAGGCGTGATGCGCTTGCCGATCCGGACGGGGCGCAGCAAGCCTACACGGCAGTGATTGAGAGTTATCCGAACGGTGACATGCTGGAGCAAGCGCGTTCCAGGCTTGGAATTGCCGCGGGCGAGGCTGCTCCGGCGTCGATGCCCGAACCTACTCCTTCCTCCGGACTAGGTCTGTTCGGATTTCTTTCCGGTAAGTCAAAGGCAGGGAAGGACAGCAAGGAGGTATTCTCCCGGAGCGATCCCAAGCGACGGCCCGTAATCGTTATCGACCCTGGCCATGGCGGGGAAGAGGACGGCGCGATAGGCATCGACGGCGTAAAGGAAAAAGATGTCGTACTCAACATTTCGCTGATGCTCGAAGAGCTGCTCCAGGATCGACTGCGTGCGAAGACCGTGTTGACTCGGCGCACCGATGTGCACGTGCCCCTGCAAGAGCGCACCAAAATTGCAAATGATCACGATGCCGACTTGTTCATATCAGTCCATGCCAACGCCAGTGTGTATCACGCGGCGAAGGGCATAGAGACGTATTATCTGGATAACACCAATGACAAGTCCTCCCTGAAGCTTGCCGAGCGAGAGAACGCATCGTGGCAGGCCGGCGGTGGTGACGATTTGAGCTTCATTCTGAGCGATTTGATCCAGAACGGTAAGTTGGATGAATCGATTACCCTGGCCCACTATACGCAGGACGCGCTACACGAAAGCCTCTCTCGATACTATCGCGGGGTGAAAAACCTCGGCGTCAAGAAAGCACCGTTTTACGTGCTGGTGGGCGCCCACATGCCTTGTGTGCTGGTCGAAGTGTCCTTTATCGACCATCCGGTCGAAGGGAAGCGCCTAGCTACCCGTCGCTATCAGAAGCTGATTGCGGCGGCGCTCTATGAGGGAGTGCGAGCGTATTTTGAGCGTGAAGGTGAATGAGCTGTTCCGGCAACTGGAAGCGAATAGCGGTCCTGACGTCCTCGCTGTCGTTCGTGGTGTTAGCCGGATAGCGGACCGGGAGGGGGTGCAAGCGTATCTCGTCGGTGGTCCGGTACGAGATCTTTTGCTCGGTCGGCAGCTTGCTGACCTCGACTTCATGATGCTTCGGACACCGTCTCAGCCGGATGATCTCGAACGGTTTCTTCAGTCCGCGGTGGCGCATTGGCGCGAGCTGCTGCCCGATCTTCCGTCCCCATCCGGCGTTAGGCACTTTCCCCAATACCTTACAGGGAAGCTCCTGTTCGAACGACCGCTATTCGGAGCCGTGGCGGCAATCGACTTCTCGCAAGCGCGAGCGGAAGTATATCCTCGCTCGGGCGCTCAGCCCGAGGTGCGACCGGGCGATCTCGCCGGCGACTTTCGGCGCAGAGACTTCAGCGTGAATGCGATGGCAGTGTCTCTTGTCGGGGAACAGGCAGGCGACCTCGTCGATCAGGTTGGCGGCTGTGTCGACCTCGAGCGCGGGTGCCTGCGGATTCTTCATCCGCGCAGCTTTGAAGATGATCCGGCTCGATTGCTCCGTGCTGTTCGCTTTGCCGAAAGATTTGGGTTCGCTCTAGAGCTGCACACGGCAGAGCGTTTCGCAGAGGCGGTGCGAGAAAGGTTTCTGACACGCCTCCCACGCTACCGATTGTTCGACGAATTTCGAAAGCTGCTGGAGGAGCCCGAGAGTGCTTCGATGGTGCTGCGTCTGCAGCGGGAAGGTCTGCTCAGCCAAATTCACGAGAGCCTGGTTGTGCCGGAGGCCTTCGAGGAGGCCGTTCGGCGCGGGCTCTGGAACGCCGTCCCTGACGGTGCACTCTGGCCGGTATGGTGCACTCGCTTCATCATGCTGTGCGGCGTTACGGACGAGCAGCAGTTTCGGCAGCTACTGAAGACTCTTGAACTGACGAGAAAACTTCGTGACCCCTTGCTTGCGGCGAGGCAGTGGTGGATACAACAGCATGCATCATGAATACGCATGGCTGATAGCAGAAGCGCTTCGCGCCCTAGGACAAGCACCCACCGAGGATCTCCGCTGGCGTCCGATCGTCGAGGACTGTCCAAAGCATATCGAGGGAACGATCACCACAGCCGTTGCTTTCAAAATCGCGGAGGCTGCAGAGGGGCCGCGCTCTCCACGAACGATCGCAGAGGCAGTGCTCGACTTCTTTTCACGACAAGAGCAACCGTGGTTCGCGATCCGTCTCGGCGGCAACGGGCACCTGAATGCCGATCCCACGCGGCTATTTACCGACACCTACATGGCTCGGTTGCATGACCATGGCGCTGATGTGCTGTTCATGGAAACACCCTTCGTCGTAGCGCAACCGCAGGTGAACGTGCCGCTTCCGACTTTGCCGGCGACGGCTGTAGCGGATGTGTTGCAGCGTGCCGAGTCCGCTTCCGCAGCCAATCCCGATCTGCAGGCAGTCTTGTCGAAGATTGGAGGGCGGGCAGCTGCTCCTCACGACGTGCTGATGATTATGGCTTTGCTCGACGATCACGAGTTGGAGGTGCGGCCGTATCTTGAAGACCTCAAAGGCAGGCAAAATGTGCCTTGGTATCTCGCTCAGTTTTGTCGGGCTGCAGACGACATCAGCCGAACGGTGACCCAAGAAGGTTCGGTCGATTTTACACGAAAGGGGACGAAGGACGGTCGGCACTGGCTTGCCTCGTTCGAAGAGGCACTTCTAAGAACGAGGCTCGACCTGGCGAGTGGGGTTCGAAACGGTCGACCGGAAAGAATTCTTGGCGCAGTGCTTCGTCTAATTCGAGTGTTTTACTCGTGTTATAACGATCCTTGGGGAAGGCAGCTGCTCCGGTCGGAGACAGAGATCGGTATGGAGTTGCGTCGGGCCGTCCTTATTGTCCACGTTTTGGTACAGAGAGCGCAGGGGATCCTCTTAGCGTCGCTGTGAGTAATCGCTTTCGACGGAGACTGATGGGGCGTCCTGCGCCTGTTGCTGAGCAATGACGACAGCTCCGGCGGGAGGAGTTCCGAAGATTTCTTGCGGGATATAGTATTTCGTACTACACAGATTAGAAGTTGTCCCAAAATATACAGAGGCGGGTGCCAGCCTGTATCCTGAGCCCACTTCATCGGGCGTGGGGTCTATGAGCGCTCGGAATCCGATTTGGGGGGCGCATTTGTTGTCATCTTGTGCAGAAGCCCAACGACGCGTCCATTGCCGTAGATACTGGCGCAGCAGGATATCGGAAGGTCCGTTTTAATCACGCCCCGCTAGGGTAGAGCCGTTATGGCCAGCAGTCTTCACTCTTACGAGCCGCATGCCGAAACAACGGAACTGCCCGAGCTCCGTCCACGCAATTTCGAGAAACAGCCGATGCCACGATGGGAACTGCGAATAGCGATAGGACAGGTCGTCATCCTCTGGGCAGTGTTGGCGGGGATGATGGTGATGGTCTTTCTGTTCGGGTTCCATGCGGGGCGTGAGCAGGGTCTGAGCCG
>JAGRAW010000363.1 GCA_020434415.1 Bdellovibrionales bacterium | reverse complement strand
GGCACATTCGCTATTGTTTTCCGCAGGGCAAAAATGCATCGTTAGGCTTCACGGCGCAGGTAGCCAGTCCTCGCCTGTCGGACCTTGTGGTCCGGCGTGGTAGCGCAAACTAATCTCTACTGAATCCATGATCGATCTAGCTGACCTCCGTAAGAATCCCGATAAGTATCAACGTGCGTGTGACCTGAAGCGGATTACCTTCGATGTGCACGGTTTTGTTGAGCTGGATAGTCGGCGTAACGCGCTTCGCGCAGAAGCGGAAAGTCTTCGCGCTCGACAGAACAGTTTGAGCAAAGACGTCCCCAAGTTGCAGGGCGAAGAGCAAGCGCGGATGCGCGCGGAGCTCAAGGAGCTGAGCGTCGCGGTCAAGGAGGCCAACCGCGAACTCGGTGAAATCGAGTCTGAGTGGGAGCGCAAGCAGCTATTACTACCGTCGATTCCGAGCGAAAAGGTTCCTCATGGGAAGGACGATACGGAGAATGTCGAGCTTTACACGAACGGCACGATCCCGACCTTCAATTTCGAAATCAAAGATCATATCGCACTTGGAAAGCTCCATGGCTTGATCGAGGTCGAACGCGGAGTGAAAATTGCCGGGGCACGGAACTATTTCCTCACCGGTGATGGAGCGCGACTTCATCACGCCGTGTTGCAGTGTGCGATGGATTTTCTCAATGCGCGCGGCTATCGGCTGATGGATCCGCCGCACATCGTGAACTATGAGGCAATGTTGGGTACCGGGTATTTCCCTGGAGGCGAGGAGATGGCGTATCACCTCGACGAGCGGGATGCTCAGCAGTATCTGATCGGCACGTCGGAGGTGCCGGTCGCGGCATTTCATTCAGACGAGGTGCTGCGTGAAGAGGAGTTGCCGAAGCGCTACTGCGGGTACTCGCCCTGCTATCGCCGTGAGGCCGGTAGCTATGGGAAAGACACCCATGGCCTCTATCGAGTGCATCAGTTTTTCAAGGTCGAGCAGGTGGTCATCTGCCGGGCCGATGAGCAAATGAGCGCGGATTTTCATGCCGAGCTATTGCGCAACGCGGAAGAGTTCATGCAGTCGCTAGAATTGCCGTACCGGGTCGTTGCCGTATGTTCCGGGGATTTGGGTCAAGGCCAAGTCTACAAAAACGATATCGAAACCTGGATGCCGTCCCGCCAAATGTACAGTGAAACGCATAGCTGCTCGACGCTGCACGATTTTCAAGCACGCCGATTGAAGCTTCGTTACAAGGGCGAAGACGGAAAGAATCGCTACTGCCATACTTTAAACAATACGCTGGTTGCTTCACCGCGTATTCTCATACCATTGCTGGAGCTCAACCAACGGGCAGACGGCACAATCGCGATCCCGGAAGCGCTTCAACCGTATATGCGAGGACAGAAGCAGATCGGGTAACGAAGGCTGATGGGCTTTTTCTGTATCGTGTTTGCTGTTGGCCTGGTATCCGGAACATTTGGTGCGATTATTGGCTCATCGCTGCTGGTAATCGTTCCGGCGTTGGTGTTGCTGGGGCTTCCCGCTCCGGTCGCGCTCGGCACCGGTAAAGTATCTGCGCTGGCCCGCGATATCCCTGCACTGCTCGTTTTTCATCGCAGCGGGAAAGTGCGGTACGGTGCAGGGTTGCTGTTTACCGTGGCGGGCGCGCTCGGCACCGTGATCGGCGCGTTCATGGCGTTGAGCATCGACGCCGCGACCTTGGAGCTGCTGATCGGTATTTTTACCGTCGGCACCGGCGCTGTCTTGCTGCTGCGCCCGGAAGTCGGCCAAACTTCTCGTCAGCCCATACGTTCGCCTCGAACTGCCGCGGCTGCCAGTGTCGCCCTAGGTCTGCCGGCGGGGATCTACGCCGGAATCTTCGGCGGCGGAGCGAACTTACTGATCATCTTCGCCTTCATTTTCATATTAGGGCACGACTTCCTGACTGCGGTCGCTACGTCGAAGATTCCCAACCTCGTGTTTATGGTCACGTTTACCGGAATCTTCGCCTACTATGACCAGATAGATTACTGGACGGCGGTGCCGCTCGTTCTAGGCATGGGGATTGGGGGCCATTACGGAGCGAAGTTGGCAGTGCTCGGGGGCAACCGCTTCCTACGCTTCTTGTTCGTAGCGCTCGCCGCGGTGCTCGCCGTGCGAATGGCGCTGGGATAGCGCTGTGCGGGCATTACGCTACCGGGGCGTCACGGCACTTGCCGAGCGCCCCGGTACGCATTCTCTAGCGCCGTACGGCCGTCGGAGCAAAGAAGTCAAATCCGGCAGCATCCGGTCGGATGCGAATAAGTTCCGTGAGAATGGATTCTCCCGAGACGCTGAAGACTCCGTAACTGTCCGGAGCGGTGCCGTAACCGCTTTCATGCAGCCCGAGGTCTCGCCCTTGGTGCGCGCCGAGCTCGAAGCTGAATTCTTGCACGGCGCTACCCGGAGGATAGACCGTAAGCGTAATCGTTTTGGACTCGTTCGCGGTATTGGCTACGCGAAGCCAGTTGAACATGTTGAGGTACAGATTGTAGCTACCCCAGCGAGTTCCGCCGCGGCTCGCTGACGCCTGCGAGCCATACATCGCGGAAATAGATCCTGCAGCATCACGAACATAGAACATGCTCTGTGCAAGAAGCGCGCTCGAAGCACTCATGATTCGGACATATCCTGAGTTGCCGTTTGGCACCAAAGCGCCGATTTCCAGATGCCGGCCCTGCCTTGCGGGAAGAGTGAGCTCCTGTGACTGCAGCAGCTCGCCTTGATTGGAGTACGTTTGTAACGTGACCTCGGTCGGATCCGCCGCGATGTTCTGTAGCTCGAGCCAGTTCTGAGCTCCAGCGCCGGTGGAGACGCCGACGTAAATGTCGGCGTTTGCCGCCTGTGCAAGAAGCGGAAATGCGAAGGAATAATTCTGACTCGCGGTAACGCCGTACCTGGTCAAGATAGCTTTGTAGGGGGCACTTCCCACGGTCGGTTCTATCTCGAGGTAGCCTACAGTATTGGGGCCTGCACCATGACCGCCATCGATGTCCACGCGAGCTAGCGCAGGGACCTCCACCGCGACGGCCTGCAACGTCTCCCCTGACAGCGAATAGCGAGTGACCGTAAAGCTCCTCGTGACGCTGTCCAGGTTGATGAGACTAAGCCAGTTCAGCACCGTATCAGACGCTTCGGCAGGATTGGTGCTCGGTTGATACGTGTTGAACGAAACATAACTCGTTCCGCTCAAGGCATTGGTAAATGGAACGGAAAATGCGAACTCGTAGCCGGATCCTCCGTTCGTGGTACGATAGAAGAACACTCGTCCGTCAACCGCGGAAGAGCTGTATTCCACTTTGACGATGCCGAGCGCGTCAGAGGCAAAGCCGGTGAGGTCATTGATTATGACGTCAAATTGCGATCGAGCTGCTAAAGAGTAGCTCTGTTGGCTTTGTTGCTCCCCGATGGAGTTCAGCAAAGTTACGTTGACATTGGTGTTCTGGTCTGACGTGTTGACCAACTCGAGAACATTGATCATGGAGAGATACCCGTTCCAGGGAACGTAGACGGGGCTATCCGCTCGGTCATTGCTGTCTTCGTTGAACTCGTATGCACCGGTGTTCAACCCTGCAATCAAGTCGTCAACGAGCATGGTAGTTGGCACCTCATCCTTCAGCGCAGTGTAGTGGGTGCTCCAGGTCGAACCGGAATTCTCCGACTTGTAGATGACCGCCGTTCCGGCCGGGCAGCCGAAGGCGACGAACACTGAACCGGCGTTGTTAGGATCCACGGCAAGCGACTTCATGCAGCGCGTTTCGTCGAATGCTTCGGAGATATCCTCCCACGTCGTGCCATCGGAGGAGCGATACACTCCTCCGGACTGCACATCGCCCGCGGCAGCGAACAAGAAAGTGCCGTTTGACGTGATGTCGTTGATTTTTTTGCCGTTGAAGGGGCCCGACAGTTGGGTCCAGGCATTGTCTACGTAGCGATAGATACCCCGGCGAGAGGCGGAAGAGTCGTTTTCGGTGCCGACGGCAGCATACAGGCCACTATCCGCTGCGTATAGGCGATTGACGAAAGGAGTGTTCGGCAACGCGAGGTCGGTCCAGGTTACACCTTCGTCGTTGCTGACCATCACTCCGCCCGTGTCGTCGTCCGCGGTGCCGTAAGCGGCAAAAATCTCGTCGGTGCCAAAGAAATCCGTCACGTTGCCGCGCATACCAAGCATTGCGCTGACGTCAATTCTCGTCCAGTTCGTGCCGCCGTCGGTCGATCGGTAGACGGCGTTGAAGGCGGCCGCAAGAACGGTTTCCGGATTTGCGGGATCAGGCAAGTGCACTGCGGTTGCGGCCATGCCGCTCCCGGTGGGGTCCAGAGGATACGTCCATGACGGATTGCTCAAAAGGTAAGAGTCAGTTTTGGCAACTCCGCCGGTACATGCGAGATAG
>JAGRAW010000362.1 GCA_020434415.1 Bdellovibrionales bacterium | reverse complement strand
CTCGCGGAGCGGGCTGGGACTTGGGAGCAACTATGTGAGCTGTCAATCGAGCAACTTGAAGGTATCGATGGAATCGGTCCTAAAGTTTCTTTGGCGATAAAGGCGTTTTTGTCCGACCCGGACGAGCTGCGCGTAATAGACGGCCTGTTTGCCCGTGGGGTGAGAATTCTTTATCCGGAGCCCAAAAGCGGCGTCATGACCGGCAGCCGTTTTGCCGGAGAGACGGTAGTGCTTACCGGAACGCTTTCGACGATGACCCGTGAGGAGGCCAAGGCAAGGATTGAAGCTGAAGGTGGCAAGGTAACCGGCTCGGTGAGTAGCGGGACAAGTTTGCTTGTTGCGGGGGAAAAAGCCGGGTCGAAGCTGCGAAAAGCCGAGCAGTTAGGTGTGAAAGTAATTGACGAAGGTCAGTTTGTTGAGCGTCTTGCTCGGGAATTGGGTTAGGTATTGTATGCGGTATCCGTTCTAATTTCGCTTTGTTAGCGCTGTGCCTAGTTGGAGCAGCCCGCGAATATTTTCGAATAGCCCTTCCTTTTTTATATCAAAACTATAGAATCCGCGACCTACAGCGATGAATCTGCGTCGGCTCCGGGCTGCGCGAAGATGCTCGCGATCCCGCATTAACACCTTGTCGAGGATACTCGTATGTTCGGCTCACGCCTCTGTCGGCGGCTTCTTCTTGTTGCAGTATGCATTGCAGCGTTTACTCCCCGTCTCGCTCTCGCCGCGGGCGAGGCATATGTCGGAGTATGGAATGGTTTCAACGGCCACCAAGTGGTGGCGGAAATCACGAACAGAGCGGAGAGCGATGCGAAGGCAGAGCTTGAAGTGATAACCAGTGACGGTGTGTCACTCGGGAAGGAAGCGCTAGACCTCCCGGCGAAGGGCACGAAACACGTTGCTCTGAACAAGTATGGAATCAGCGATAACCACGGCACGTACCTGGTCGAAAGCAGCAACGGCCAACCGCTGGAGCTCTCGGGCATCACGGTCTTCTATCGCTATGCTCCGCTAAACAGTCCTAAGCCCGTCGAGTATGCATTCGCCATCCCCTGGCTCTCGGAACTACGAGGGACGACGGGAGGCATTTTCAATTCCTTCAATCCGTCGGGCGGTTCGTTTCCTGTGTTCAACTGGCTGACGATCTACCTCCCGCCCACCGCGAGCGGCGCGTTCAACGCCACGGTTCAGCTCTATGACCAGCCGGGAAACCTTCTGAACGCGCAGAGCTTTCGAGTCAGCAATCTCCAACCGGGTCAACGACTGGATTTCCCGGTCGGGCATGAGCAGGGACAGGTGGTCGGCCTCTACCGCATCGTGCCGGATGCGCCGCAGCAGCCCTACGGCGCATTTCTTTCGCGCTACAGCCTGCGTGATGATGGCGCCTTTCAGTTCGCGTTCAGTCTGAGCGCCTCCGAGGGAAACTGCGATCCCGGTCCGGTTCCGGCCAGTACCATGGACCCGGCAACCAACTGGGGTGAAGTCGCCAATATCAGCGACAAGCCTGTCGAGGTTTCGGTGGAGGTAACCAACCAGGCCAGCGAACGGTTGAGAAGCGAGCGTCACACCATCGCACCGTTTGCCCAACAGCATTTTTACCTCAATGCCGATTTAGGCCAGCGCAATATCGGTTCATTCCGTGTACGCTGCGCGAATCCGGGCGCAGCGCAGAAAATTTTGGTACAGAGCCTCTTCTACGGACATCTCGCCCCGGAGACCATTCCCGACGTCGAATGGTCGTATGCGTCTCAAGCCCGAGGTGCGGCGGTCGGGGAGGGAACCACGACATTCGCGGCGATCAATACTTTCTTGAATGCGTTCAATTGGCTCAAGTCCCAGAACAACGCTGCAACTGCAACCGTGTATACGCTGGACCTGTTCAGAAACTCGGGTGCCGGTGTTCAGACGCTTGCAAACCAGAGTATCGCTTCCAGTGGAAACCGGGACACAGGAACCCACGAACTGGTTGGGCCCAACTTCGTCGGTGCCCTAGCGCAAGAGATTACCTCGAAAAATGGTGTTCTCGCGACGGAACTAATCCGCGTCTACCCTCATAGTTCCGGACGCATCGGTTACATCATGAATGTGCCGACTTTTATCGAGGCCATTCAAGGACAAAGCGGTTCCAGCTCTTCTTCGTCGTCGTCAAGCAGCTCTTCATCGAGTAGTTCCAGTTCGAGCAGCTCTTCGTCGTCTTCATCGAGTTCGTCTTCCTCCAGTTCGTCGTCTTCCAGTAGCTCATCGTCCTCGAGCTCCTCGAGTAGCTCGTCGTCTTCGAGTTCTTCGTCAAGTAGCTCATCGTCGTCGAGCAGTTCCTCCTCGAGCAGCTCGTCCTCAAGCAGTTCGTCCAGTTCGAGCAGTAGTTCCAGTTCATCCTCCAGTTCCGGTTCGATCGATACCGGTCCGCTGGTGATTGATCCGTTGGCGGTGAATTTCGGCACTGTCCAGCAAGGGGCCCCGAGCGAGACGCGTACCATAGCGATTCTCAACCCTGCGCCGTTGCAAAGCGGAGTCGCCCAAGAGGCGAATGGACGAGTGGTCATCGAGATGGAGAGTGAGCCGGCGGCTCCCGGCTGGGTTTCGAAAACCACATTGCCGGGGTATACCGGTGACGCCTACTACGAATGGGCCGGAAAGAGCGCCTTCAGCCAATCACAAGCGGGGCAGGGCGTAATTACCTATCGTTTCCAAATCAATACTCCCGGAAACTATGAGCTCCGCTTCCGTAGTCGCATCGCGATTATCACGACGAATCCAAACGAATCGGTTACCGCGGATCACAATGATACCTGGATTCAATTTCCCACGGGCGAAGATATCACCGGGCAGTTCGCGCTCGATGAGACGAAATGGACAAAGGTGTTCGTCAACCAGTTCGCGCCGTTCGATCAACCGGTGTGGAGTTGGGTCACTCGTCCTGACAATTTGCAGGGCACCATTGGTCAGTCAGTCAGACAGTACTTCAGTGCCGGTGTTCATGAACTGAAGATTTCGGGACGTTCGCAAGGGCACGCTTTGGATCGTCTCGTCTTGTATAAGTACGACTCGCAGTCTTTCAACGCCACTCAGTTTGACGGCTTCGCACCGTCGGCGAAAGCGAGCGATACTCCGAACGGCGGTCAACCGGTGGAGATTACGGATATCCGCTTGAGTGGACCTGACGCAGCATCGTTCACTCTCGGGGCGTTTGGCGCGCTGCCGATTGTCCTCGACCCGGGAGATCAGCTTGTGCTGTCGCTCCAGGCACTCTCAAGTGCTTTCGGCCAGCTCAGTGCAGGCGTTACCCTGGAAACAACCGGACCCGAAAGTCCGATCGTGCTGCCGGTTACCGCGTTCTCCGCTGATTTACAGTCGTTCCCGCTCCGCATCAATGCCGGCGCTGAGAGTGTGACGACGGATGAAGAGGGACAGACCTGGCTTCCTGATCAACTCTTCAACAAGAGCAGCAAGGGCGACGTCTTCTCGGTTCCTGAGACGACGGAAATCCTCGGCACGACGATTGACTCAATCTATCGCACCGAGCGTTTCGGCAGATCCTCGACCATGCTCTCGTATGAGATACCAGTTCCTACAGCAGGGCAGTATCTGGTGACGGTGCATCTAGCCGACATTTATTTCACTCATCCGGGGAACCGAAGCTTCGATATCATTGGCGAAGACGCTGAGAAGGTTTCCAATCTCGATATCGCGTTCCAAGTGGGTGGGTTTCGAGCACTGACTCGGTCCTTCGTGGTAGCAGTCAGCCCGGACAAGATTCTTGATCTCGATTTTGCTCCGGTGATCGAGAACGCGAAGGTGTCCGGGTTCGTGATTCAGCCGTATGCGGGAGAGGATGCGACGTCGGGTCTAAGCGCCTCCCTCAGTCTGTTCCATTTCGGCACGGTCGCTGTCGGTGAGGTGAGTGCTCCGAAAGTAATCACGTTTGCCAACGATGGCGAGGGAATCGTCACGGTCAGCGACATCGGCTTGGAGGGGGTTGATGCGGGTGAATTTGCTCTAAGCAATGCCCCAGTGCTTCCGCTGACGCTCAATCCCGGTGAGACGGGGGAAATCACGGTAACGTTCGCCCCAGGCATGGCCGGAGAGGCGCGGGCTCAGCTCGTGTTCGAGTCGGATGCGGATCGTGCTCCGCATCGACTTCCACTCGGTGGCACGGCTGCTCCAGCCGTAGGCTCCTTGGGCACAGCGTTTCGAATGAACGTCGGCGAGGGGTCTCCGGCTTATACCGACGCGTTCGGGATGCAGTGGTCAGCGTACAATAAGAACCTCTTCAGCTCCCTTGTTGGGCCCGGCGGTCCCAATGGATTGTTTCCCCGCACCGGGCAGCCGGTGACGAACGCCGTGCCGATAGCGAATACCGCGGATGATCGCCTCTACCGTTCAGAAGCGTATGCACGGACTCCCAAGCCTTTCGACGGAACCGATCTGAA
>JAGRAW010000361.1 GCA_020434415.1 Bdellovibrionales bacterium | reverse complement strand
AATCCGCCGAGGAGGGTCACATCAGCAAAGCTTCGTTCGAGCACAGCCGCTGGGGCAGGAGCAGTGTGCATTGTCTGCTCCGTTTTCAGCTTCACGGTCTTGCGAATGGTCCTCTTGACTCGGTACTGCGTAGGGAGCTGCACCAATCGTTCGGTAACCTTCTCTCCGATTACCTCATAGGATTCGGCGGGAAGCCCTTCCACTTCCTTCGGCAGGATGACTTCTTCATCGACCGGAACGCTGGGATCAAACCGCAGTCCCTTCTCGTCAGCCACGTCCGTGGGAGCACGGCGCGCATTTCGTTCATAGCTTTTTACACTGGTGCCTGCGGGAGGTGCCGCTGCGGGAACCTCGAACAGAGTAGCTTGGCGAGGGTCTTGTGGAATCGCCCGCTCAGATCTTTGTCCGAAAACCTGCCGGCGAAGCCAGTTGAGCTCAGCTTGCTGCGCCAGAAAGGCGCGTTCGAGCTCGTCCCGGGAGAGAGTGCTTACATCGATTCCCATGCCTCAGATTTATACACTATTTTCGCACCGGGTACGACCTACAAACCGTCAAAAAACATCCGCATGCGATCAGCTTGAAGCTCGTGCAACTGCATCTGCTCGGAGACACGGAACTTTCCGGCAGAGAGCCGCTTCAGCAGGAGACACCAGCCGGTCCTGTCCCACCACAACACCTTTGCCAACGTCCGCTGCCGATTGACGAAGACAAAAGCATCCCCGCTCTTCGCTGTGCGCTTCAGCTCTTGCTCGACCACCGCACAGAGGCTTCGATACGATTTTCGAAGATCCACCGGAGCATGATACAACCAGGTCCTTCCGCTGGGTGCCGGCAGCATGATCAACCTCGGATTGACACGCGAAGCCCGCTTGGAAACTCAAGCGTCACTTCCTTTCGCTCATCTTTACCGATTTCGAGCGGAAGAAATATTTCCTGGCTACCGCTCTTCCGAATCCGGCTGACGTGATACTGGAGCGTTGAAGCCTTGACTCCTCGACGACGGCAGAACTCCTCCTGGGTGCAACTCCGCTGCAGGTAGTCACGCGCTGTCGAGTCCCACCATTCTTCGCTTTTCTTCGCCATTTGCGGCCCTCCTATTCGGAGGACTTTCGCACGGGGAAGAGGGAGCCGATACAACGCCCTTCAGGAACCGCTTACATCTCGGCATCGCTCCAGTTCTCGAGCAAAGCGGAAATCAACTCTGGGTGCGTTGGCGCTACAACTGCTCGAAGTTTATCCGTCAGTCCGTGCATGAATGGGCAGGAATTACCGTCAAGCATTCACTCTGGGCGCGTGCCTTCTATGCAATGCAGCGGGCGAAAGGGAAAACGCACTCCGTCCCAGTACGAGCGCTCGCCTACAAATGGCTGCGGGTCATCTTTCACTTGTGGATGCAGAACAAAAGACATTCGGAAGCGGAGCATCTTGCTGCACTCCAGCGAAAAAGCTCGCCCATCATCAAGTTCTTGGCGGCCAATCAGAATCCTGAAGAACTAAGGTTTTGTTCGACTTCGTGTTGACGACGTGCTCAGAGCGTATTGTTAGCCAGCAGCTTTCAATAAAAAAATTCTGACCCAATAGCCCGCATTCGACGGAAGTGACCTCAATAGAACTTCCAGCCCATAGATCGTAGCGCACTCGATGGGGGCAACTACTACGCAATTCGAGGGGTATGCTCCAGAGGAAAGCAGCTTTGCTGCCAAGGCTGTATCCTCTTCGGGAACCAGTTCTAGTTGTGGAAACGTTTTACGGAGAACGGATTCATGTTCTATCAGAGCCTGCGGATGAGAACGAACCAGAACTGTCTCCGAACGATCTAATTTACCATGACGAGGTATAAGGATTGCGTGATTTATCTGCAGGACAAGTTCGTCAACCCGTTCGAAAGTAAAATCACGCATCGCGAGTTCACTCTCTAAAACTATGCCAGCACGAGACTCCCACGCCACTGTGCCATAGTCGACCAAACGCTCAGCGACTGCGGACAGTAGCTGTCGAGAATTAATTAAAGGAATGACATCGAGATCCTTCCATCCATGTCGCTCTGCAAATAGCTGAGCAGCTCTGTAGTTAGTGCTCCCGATGATCCCTTGTATCCCAACGCGGACTGCGGACATGCGTTCAAACTAAATAGCTGCCTAACGTCTGAAGTCACCGGCGAGCGAAGCTCGTCCGGTGCACTTTGTTGTTCCCTTTCAACAACGACAACGGCAGAATATCAAACTGCCCCGGAGGCGACGGCAACCACACTGGTTGCCGCCCCGCCGGCCAGGGTTAACCCTCTCGCGTAACCAAAACCCCTTCACCGTCATCCGAGGGGAGCGTAGTAACTCGTAGCCAAACTACCGAATCGTTAACAGACAGGTCAAACCTACCGGACTGTTCCCGGTAGGTTATCTCAGGCTCGAGTCCAGCCATGACCTTTAGCCGGTCGACAATTCCTGCGAGCATGGATGGCTCGGGTGCGACCAGATCGTCAAAGTCGACTGTTACTTGAAGCTTTCCCTCAATCGGCTTTATGCCAAGCTCGCCATACTCATTCTTAATCATGAGTAAGAGCAGCAAATGTAGGAGTTTGCGAATTGCAGGTTCCTCTGCGTGCTCAAGTCCGTCGTCATCATACATGCGAGACTCCTCTTGGTTGCGTTGTGACCGCTTCCATGCACAAAAAACCTCCCTAATCCAATGGCAGTGCGTATTTCAAAAATGAATTACGCACATCCACGATCATCGCATTGAAAGAGAACGGTTTGGCTGACCGGTCTAGCGCCACGACGTTAGTTAGAGCATACCACGGCTCCAGATCCGGTCCAGCCGGTAGTGCTCCCTCGTTGCCATTCCTGCCTAATACTATATGAGCAATATTGAGTTCGCCTGGAACAAGGCGAAAGCAACCGCCAACCTCAAAAAGCATGGCGTCTCGTTCGAGGAAGCTCAAACTGTTTTCTTTGATGAGCATGCAAGACAGCTGCCCGATCACCCAGGCGTTGAAGAACGATTCGTCATGTTGGGTCTGAGCGCGCGGCTGCGGATTCTAGTTGTGTGCCACTGCTATCGAGAAGACAACCAAGTGATCCGCATTCTTTCCGCGCGCAAGGCGACCAAGCGAGAAAAAAAGGCTTACGAGGAGGCATTATGAGAAACGAGTACGACTTCAGCAAGGCTAGGAAGAATCCGTTCGCATCGAGACTGAAGAAGCAGGTGACAATCCGGTTAGATACGCCGACGATAGATTATTTTAAGAATCTCGCAGAGGAGACCGGAATTCCCTATCAGAACCTGATCAACTTGTATTTGCGGGAGTGTGCGCTGACGGGAAAGCGACCGAATATCAAGTGGACAGCTTAGAGCGAAAACTTCCCGGCTCCACCGGTCTGGAGCCGGAACTGCTTCAAAAAACTAGCTTGAGAGTGACACGCCAGATCCGTTCCAGCCTGTTGTTAGCCGGCTACGCGGCTTCTAGAGCTTCCTCGATATTGGGAGGTAAGACTTCCTGCAAGAAGAGGCTCTTTGGATAGAGATAGTCTTCTCCACTCTCGTCTATCACGCGCACAAGACCTTCTCGATCTGCATCGGGGTCGTCGACAACCTCGTAGAACTTCCGCTTCTCGAGAGATTCCGGGTACCCGCCGTCGTTGATGCAAAGTATGATCGTCGCTTCATGTTTAATCCAAGAATCGCTTGATCTTCATCTTGCGTTTGCCAATTCCGTGAGCTTCATACCAGTGTTGCGGTCGATAAGCAGCGCTTCTCCGGGCTCGCGCACGATCTCCGGCACGACCCGGCGAACGGAGCGGCCAATTTCGTTAAGTCGGTGTCGCTGGAGAAATCGGTAGAAGTTCGATCGTGGGACTTTGACCGGCAGCTCCTCAAAAACTGTTGCCGCATGCCATCCTGCGTGCAGCCGTTCACAGATCCAGTCCTGCTGAAGCTCGAGCTCCCGCCAGGCAGAAGAACTTCGGTTCGAGCGCCCATCCGGCGTCTCCTCAAACAGCGCTTGCGGATACGGCGGTAAGGGCGTGGTGCCGTCCAGGTAGCCTGCCTCGTCCGCTTTGGCACGCAGCAGCAGCACCCGTCGCTTGCTGACGCGTAGCTCCCGCGATATCCGGTTTATTCCCCTCCCGGAGAGCAATTCCTGCACTATCTTACGTTCCATCCCACGCCGTTTAGTTATTCCCTTCATCGCCATTTCCCCCCTTGCTGACCGTTGATTGTCAGCTCAGGAGATGGCTCGGCAGGCGGTTCCCGATTCGTGGGATTTACATCCACAGAAGTGGTTCCCTTTTCGTGGGATCCACCCCCCGATTATCTGTTTCAAGTTCGTGGGCTCGGATCAGCCTAAAGCGGTTTCAACTTCGTGGAACGCAACAAGGTGAGCTCAAACGAATTGTCTACGCCGGGTGAGGAGTACGAATGGGTTTCTGGTGCCGCTTCC
>JAGRAW010000360.1 GCA_020434415.1 Bdellovibrionales bacterium | reverse complement strand
AACTACAACTCTTTTCCGGAAGCGGCAGAGGTGATGGTGCGGGAGAGCGGTCCCACCCTGATCCGCCACCGTCAGACTCTTGAGCAGTTGACGGCAAACGAGGTGGCGTTTTCACAGTGATATCCTGGCCGGAAACATCCCGGCCCATGTCCGCCCAGCCCTAGTCTGCTGAATCCCCAGTCTGCTTGTGTCCTTAAACACACTGGACTGTTTGCTGGCGCCCGTAATACGCTAGTATGGTGTGAAAATCTTCGTCCTCATAGGCATCTCATGACTAAGTTCCACAGCCGTCTGGCGCTGCTCGCTGCGCTTTTTGCTTACCTTCCCGGCAAGCTGCTCGCACAACCGACACCGCCTATTTTCACTACCCCCACGGTGCAAACGGTAGTCTCGGAGGGTGACGAGTTCGCCTGTGATGTGCTTGAGAACTGTTGGGATATGTCTCAGGTGCGCGATATCGCCTACGAGCAGTATTTCCGGGGAGCCGCGATCGTAAACGGTATCTGGACCGCTGTGAACAGCACTGTCGAAGGACCGGGAGGTGTCGAAACGCATGGTTTCGTGCTGCCTCTCTTCGGTGGCTTGCGAGGATCCGCGACTGAGAGGCTCGCGGGGGATCTTACGTTTCCTAGTCGTGGTCTAGCGAAGCCGATCGATCCCAGCAAGTATTCCTATTTCAGCATGCGAATGAACCAGGAGAAGCGAAACACCGTCGCGATTCGCTGGCTCGCCGATCCTGCACCGAGTGCCGTAAATCTGATTCCCAAGTTGACGGATCCATTTGCAGCGACCTATGACGGCATCCGCAGGACTCCCACTGACGTGCTGAACTCCGGCTTTACCGTCTACCTGTATGATTTAAGCCAGATTTCCGACGGCTTCGAGGAATTCAATGGTGATTGGACCGGCTCGATTGTGTCGTTGCGGGTCGATCCCTCTCGCCCCAGTTCCTTCCTCTCATCGGGACCGCTCGCCGATGGCGATCAAACGCAAATTGACTGGATTCGGCTCAGTGATCCCTCAAGCGCTCCGACGTACACGCTCCAGTGGATGCCGGGCGACTATCAGAGCGACACTATCGTTCGCTTGAAGATCGACACCGATGCCAGCGGCTACGATGGAACGACGGTACAACTGTTCGATGGTATCTCAGATCCGCTGGAATATTCGTTCCCGACCTCCGCACTACCGCCGGGGGACTATTACTTTTACCTCGAAGCAGAAGAAAACATCTCAGGTATGCCATCGGGCATGCCTGTACAGAGCGGCTACTCGCCACTCCTGCGGATTAACGCCAAGCCGAGAGGTCATTTCGGCGCTCCCGCGCAGAACTCCGGAGAAGAGTACGCCGAGGAGGTTCGTGGCAACCCCTGGGACATGGCGTCAACGGACGACGTTGCAAACCTCGACTTCAATCTATGGCCGGAGGAAGCGCATCGCGGGTTCCGTAGTGCCGAGATTCGAACTTCGACCGACGCTCAAGAAGCAGGGGCCGTGTTGAGAGCGGTGACGAATGCGACTCTAGCCGATGGACCGGACGGTATCAATCCGTTGCCAACGGGCGAGTCTGCGGTGCATGTGCACCTCCCCACGGCGCCTTTCACACCGATCGACCCGAGAAAGTTCCGTTATCTGACCTATCGCATGCGCGCAACCAATGGCAGCGTGAGAAGCGCGTTCAGCCGGTTGACCAACGGCTGGTTTGCCAGCATAGGATTCGGCAATTTCGTCGCCTTCGACGGACAGAATGCCGCTGGCGTCTATAACGAAGCAAATTACGGTTCGACGCTCGCGCAGCACCTTGGATTTACCAATCCGGCACCGGTCTTCGACGGGTGGCAGACCTATGTTATCGACCTGTGGAATCTACAGAATCAGAATGCGGATCTGCTTTCTTGGCTGAGTTTCGAGAACATCCCCAGTCTCGTCCTCAATCCCCTGGAAACCAACCCGGGCACGCGATTTGAAATCGATTTTGTAAAGCTTCACGCTCAGAACTTCACCAGCGGCGGCAGCTACAATGTGCTGCTCAACCTCGAGGACGCCGAGAGCGATTCGCTTAGTGTTGACCTTTACTACGACACTGATGCGAGTGGATTCGATGGCGTCTTGATTCAAAGCTTTTCAGGAGTGACGCCCGGGCCTTTCAACTATACCTGGGATGCGAGCGCGTTGTCCGCAGGCACCGAGTATTACCTCTACGCGATAGTATCCGATTCTCGAACGAGTACCCGTTTCTATAGCGCAAGCCCCGTTCAAATCGGCGCATATACTCCTGAACCGACCAGCTTAGTGAACCCCTTGGACTATGACGGTGATGCGACCAGCGACACGGTGGTCTACCGTCCGAGCACAGGTCAATATTTTCAGCGACGAAGCGCGTTGGGACTCGTCGGAGTTCAGTGGGTCACCGGTGAGGAGTATACGCCGGTGCACGGCGACTTTGACGGAGATGGTAAAACAGACCTGGCGCTTGTATTCGAATTCTTTGGTTACCTTGGGTGGTATATCGCGAACTCCAGTGACAACTCGGTGCAGGCGGTGATTTGGGGGCTTCCGGGCGACCAGATCGCCGTTGGCGACTATAACGGCGACGGGCGCGATCAGATCGGCGTTTTCCGTCAGGGCATTTGGTATCTCCTCGACGAGAACCAAGGAGCTTACGTCCACCTTTGGGGAACGACTGATGATGTCGCCGTACCAAACGACTACGACGGCGACGGGAAGACTGACCTCGCGATTTGGCGCCCGAGTACCGGGACTTGGTGGATTATTTATTCCGGGTTCGAAACCGGCGACACGCCGACGACGTTTGCTGAAGTGCAGTGGGGACTGCCCGGCGACATTCCTGTACCTGCCGACTGGAGCTTGACCCGGGATGGACGTGCCGACTACGGTGTCTATCGTCCGTCGCTTGGAATGTGGTTTTTCCGCGATAGCGCGACGGACACCATGCAAATGTATCAATGGGGTCTCGCCGGCTACGCTCCGGTTGTCGGCGACTTCGACGGTGACGGTGTGCTCGACCTCACGGCTTACGAGCCGTTGTCCGGCAACTGGTTCCACTACCTGCGCAGTCGACGCACGGCAATCCGGCAGACCGGACTGCCCGGCGATCGGATTCCGTTGAATATCAACATTGGACTGGTGCGAGGCGCTTCGTAGTATGGCGGTCCGTTGATTCGGTGACCACCTTGAGGTCGGTCTTGCTCACCCCTAGTAATTCATAAGCCAATTGCCTGACCCAGCTTTCGAACACCCCCTGCCAGGCAGCGCATGATGAGCGACAACCGCAAGCGCGCTTCGCGTATGCGGTTGTCCTTCGTGCTCTTTTCCCGACAGGGTTCGCACCTGAGTGTATGAACTCGACCCTCGCCCCCAAGCAAGATCATGAATCACGAGGGGCTGATTCTCGGCAGTTGTGCCGGTTCCGGGATCGGCGTGGGTGCCGCAGGCGGAGGTGGCACGGGCAGCGGCGGTGGTGGCGTGGGCGTTACCGTAGGCGTTGGAGTGGGTGTAGGCGTAGGTGTCGGCGTGGGAGTCGGTGACGGCGACGGAACCGGCGTAGGCGATGGGCTTGGAATTGGGCTCGGGCTCGGTTGCGGCGAACCTCCGTTGTTTCCGCCGTTATTTGTCGGCTGCGGACTTGGGCTAGAGTCAGGACTGGGAACGGGTGTCGGCGTGGGAGTCGGTGTAACTCCTCCGCTTGCGCCGCCCGACGAGCCTCCTCCGGAGTCTCCTCCGTCATCATCCGGTGTCTCCACACCACCACCGGATGATCCGCTCGTCTCACTGTCGATCACCAATCCCCCGGCGACGGCTCCCGTTGCAACAGCTCCACCCGCGGCAACAGTGGCGACACTCAGACCTGCGCTCGTCGCAGCGACGCTGCCGGTTGCCGCGGTGACTGGCGCAACCCCGAACGCTTGCCCTAGTTGAGCGGCGCCGGCTACCGCTGACGTCGAACTCCCGCCTGCGCCCGAGACGAGCGCTGCAGGGGCGCACATCATGGTGCTCGCCGGAAAATCCGCCAGGCCGATGCCGCCAACGGAGTAACGGGACTCACAGCCGGCAACTTCGAGCATGAACTCACCGCCACCCACATCCTCGAAGACGACCCGGCCGTCACCATCCACGTTTGCTTCACGAAGCACTTCGAGACGTTCGTCATCACGCACTTCGACAAGGCGAACTGAAAGCCCGGAGGCATTCTGCCCTTCCGGTTTCTCGAGCGTCACCGCGACATTTGCCCTCGCTCCAATTGGAAGCTCCCCGACGGCACGCGTGCTTCCCTGGCGATCGATAACACGTATCTGGTCCGCGGCGGCACCGTCTGCCGTCGCGGAACCGTCAAAAACGCTCGGCCCCTGCACCAAGACATCGCCGACGTTGAACTCTTCGCATTCGAATCGGACCGCGTAGGTGCCTGTGCTAACATC
>JAGRAW010000035.1 GCA_020434415.1 Bdellovibrionales bacterium | reverse complement strand
CTCTGTTGCATGAGTATCGTGATGACGGTGCAACCGTCGTCGTTGCCACCCACGATCGCGAGCTGTTGGAGGCAGGGGGGACCGCGCAAATCGTAAGGCTTGAGCGAGGGACCGTCTTGTGAATGCCTTCGTCTGGCTTGTCGAAAAGGATCTTCGCTGCCTGCATCGCGCAAAGCATGTGGTGGTCAGCACCCTCGGGTTCGCATTGTTGCTCGAGGTCACTGCAGGTTTCGCCTTTCGCCAGGTTGGCTATGGGCAGATCGAGTTACTCGAAGTTACCCCCGGTATCCTCTGGCTGATTTTTCTCTTTGCAGCGGTCATTGCGCTGAACCACTCTTTCTTGTTCGAGCACGAAAATGAGCCGATGACGGGTCTGCTGCTGACCGCGGCGGATCCGGGAACGGTGTATCTCGCCAAGTGTCTCAGCAATTTCTTGTTGGTCGGCACGATGCAAGTGTTCACGATCGGCGCTCATGCACTTCTATTCGGTGCGGACCTTTCCGGAAAAATACTGCCGTTATGTGCGGTTTCATTGTTGAGCGCTCTCGGGCTCTGTGCCGCCGGCACCTTGCTTGCGGCAATCGCTGTGTGCACCAGGGGGCGGGAACTGGTCCTGCCGCTCACGCTATACCCGCTGCTTATCCCGCTAGTCGCGGGCTCCGTTTACCTGATGCGTGAGGTGATTTTCGAGCAAACCATCGACTGGGGCGGATTCTGGTTTTTAACCGTCCTCGGATTCGATGTCGTGGCCCTTGTGCTTTGTTGGGTGCTGTTTGAGTATGTAGTTCGAGAATAGGCTCGTTCGTGACGGCAAATCGCTTCAACGTGCCTCGGGGCGGTCCGGCGGGAGCCGCGTGAAAGGAAGATGAAACTTCAGCAGATACTAAGCACCGACTTTCTGATTCGACATCCTGTCGCTCGGGTGCTGTTACCGCTGGTGGCGGCTGCCGGCGTTCTCGGCGCGATGGTGCTGGTCTTTCTCGTGGTTCCTGATGAACGAGTTATGGGGGCAGTCTATCGCATCTTCTACTTCCATGTCGGTTCGGCGCTGACGGCGTATCTGCACATCGCTCTGCTGCTGATCGCCAGTATTTTCTTTCTGGCGACACGAAAGCCGGAGTGGGACCTGCTTGGCGAAGCGTCGGCCTCTGTCGGGTTACTATTTTGCTCGATTGTGCTCGTCTCGGGGATGATTTGGGGCCATTCGGCATGGAACGTCTGGTGGCGATGGGAACCGCGCTTGGTCTCATTCCTGGTGCTCTGGTTAATTCTCTTCTCCTACACCTCGCTTCGTGCGTTTTCCGCAGGCGATACACGTCAAAGCAACTTCGCGGCGGTGCTTGGTATTCTTGCCGCCGTGAATGTGCCCATCGTGATGTTTTCCGTAAAACTCTTGGAGCATTCGGAGCAGCTCCACCCGCAGGTGGTGGCGCAGCAAGGACTTCGCGATGAAAGCTATGTCTATACGTTGGTCGCAGCGACGCTAGCCTTGATGGTGTTCTCCCTATGGCTATTGGCAGTCAAGACTTCAGCATTATTGCTCCGCCGTCAGGTCGAGAGCTGCATTGCGGACCGACAAGCGTGATAGGAGTTAGGTGCCCCCAATGACCGGGGGAAGCTGTAATCACTGTTCCGAAGGAATGACAGATGGAAACGCCAAACACGTATTGGGATTTATTCTTAGGCTACTCCGCCATCTGGGCGCTGTTCGTGGTCTATCTGGTGCGGCTTCGCATGGAGCAGGCCCGCCTCCTACGTCGGCTTGAAGAGCTGAGCGCGCAGTCGTAGTCGCTCTGTGGAAGCAAGTGGTCGATTCCGTATCGTTTCGTCAGCGTTTGAAGCCGGGTTCAACGATTTCAGAAAGCTGCCCACGGCTCCGCTACCCGAAGCTGCTTTTGTCGGTCGTTCCAATGTAGGCAAGTCCAGTCTACTCAATGCTCTTTGCGGAAGGCGAGGGCTCGCGCGAACGTCCAAAACACCCGGCCGAACTCAGATGCTCAACTATTTTCGGGTAGAGTTCGCCGAGCGGCGGGCGGCAGAGGAAGCGGTGGTTGCCCGCGTTCCTGCCTATTTGGTGGACCTGCCCGGCTACGGCTATGCACAGGTGAGCAAGACCCATCGGGCTGCCTGGAAGCAGTTGCTGGAGCGCTATCTCGGGGGGCGAGCGCAACTGGCAATCGTTTGTCTGCTGATCGACGTTCGAAGGGACCCGGGCGAGGAGGAGCGTTGGATCGCTGAGCTGGGCGCCGAGGGCGGTCTGGTTGTCGGACTGACGAAGTGTGACAAGGTATCGAAGAGTGAGCGAGAAAGCCGCCGTCGATTGATGGCTAAAACCCTTTCGCTGCCGGTCGAGCATTGCGTTGCAATAAGCACCCTGTCCGGGAAGCGCCACGGCCTCGCCGAAATCACCGATCTCCTCGCATCCTCACTCGTGATGGATCCTGACGACGGCGATACCGACGACTGATGAAAGTTGCTGTAGTCATACCCGTGCATAATCGGCCGCTGATGAGTTTAGCGGCAGTCCGTTCCGTCCTTCGACAGACCTACAAGGACTTCGAGCTGATTGTGGTCGATGACGGCTCGACACTGGAGATGGATGCCGTTCGTAGAGAGGTAGAGTCCGGAGGAGGTACCTTTGTCACCCAACCGCACGCGGGGGTGGCCGCAGCACGCAACCTGGGTGTGAGGCACAGCAGGGGCGAGTGGGTAGCATTTCTTGATTCCGATGACCGCTGGTTGCCTGACAAACTCGAAGTACAATGTGCGTTTCACCAGGAACATCCGGAATGCCGAATCTCTCAAACTGAAGAGCTGTGGTATCGCAACGGGGTGCGGGTCAATCCGAGGGAGCGTCACGCAAAGCCAAATGGCGATGCCTTTGCTCGATCGCTGGACCTTTGCTGCATCAGTCCTTCGTCGGTAATGGTCGATTGTGCACTGCTGCTCGAAAACGGCGGTTTTGATGAAGCCATGAGAGTCTGCGAGGACTACGATTTGTGGATCCGCATCGCCCTGACCCATCAGGTGGGCTACATCGAGCTGCCGCTTGTCGAGAAATTCGGCGGCCACAGCGACCAGCTTTCCCGCTCAGAACCGGCAATGGATCGGTTTCGAGTTTACTCCCTGATCAAACTGGCACAGTCGGCAGAGCTTGCGCCTGAAGCTGATCAAGCGGTACGGGAGACAATCCGCAAGAAAACGAAAGTGTTGCTGAAAGGATCGCGGCGAAGACGCAATGATAGTTTCTCGGAGCTGCTCGAGGCCATCCTCAAGTTGGCGAAGCAGCCTAGCTATGGTGCAACGAAGGCGCGCTGGCTCGCGTTCGCGTCCCGAGAGCGATTGATTGAGTCGATGGCGGGGCAGGCGGTGTTCGATGGCGTGTCGCTCGAGCCAAGGAGCGTGAATGAGTAGCGGACGTCTGGTTCTCAATACGCGCCCGCGAGGGCAAGCCGCGCTACTGACATCCCTGCTGAAAGAAAGGGCGTTTCAAGTTCTGGAGTTTCCCTGCGTCGAGATTGTTCCCACGCTTACGCCCGACGAACTGCAGGCGCTGGTGCGACCGCTCAAGCCGAGCGACTGGATCTTTTTTACCAGCGCCAATGCCGTGACGATTGCATTGCAGGCTGGGTCCTTGGGCAATGCCAAGGTAGCAGCTATTGGGCGAAAGACTGCTGCCGCGTTGAGGGATCGAGGGGGGTCGGTCGATTTTGTTGCTACCGAGGCAAATTCCGAAGCACTCGCAGCTCAGTTTCTTGCGGCTGTCGACGCGACGGGATCGCTGACTGCTATGTTGCTTCGCGGCCGTATTGCCTCCAGCTCGTTACCGGATGCGCTTGCCCAAGCGGGTGTTACCGTTCGCTCCGCGGCTATCTACGACAGCGTTTGTCCTTCACCTGCAGCCGAGCTTTTGGCCCAGGTCAAGGGCCGGTTGGCGGAGTTCGACAGTATCTTGCTTACGAGCTCCGAAGCTGTTCGTAATTTGGAGCGACTGCTCGGTCCTGGTTCGCTTGTCGGCATCCGTGCTGCAGTCATCGGAGCGAAGACCGCGGCAACAGCGACGGCTCTCGGCATGGAACTTTCAGTTGTCGCCCCCGAAGCGTCGATCGAGTCTCTGGTCGAGGTGCTGTGAGCCGACGCAGGCCGGTTGCTACGGTGACAGGGTAAGGTCGGCAGCCTGCAAAAATCCTGGAATATCGTCGAGGGTATCGAGGACCGCAGTCGGTTGGTGGGCCTCGAGCTCGTCATTCCCGTAGCGCCCTGTAGCGACAGCGATGGTGCGAGCGCCCAGTGCTTGTCCGGCTTGAATGTCCTGAGGTGCATCCCCGATGACGACCACATCAGTCGCGTAAGTCAGGTTCGGCAGGTCGTGGATACTGCGGGCACGCTCAATCGCGATGCGCACAATTTCAGAGCGATCGGCGCTGTCTGATCCCCAACCGCCGAAGGTGAAAAAGGAGTCGAGGCCGCCACGCGCGAGCTTGATGCGACCTGCCGGCTCGATATTGCCCGTTTCAATGCCAAGATAGAAGCGTTCGGAGGCCGCGAGCCGCTGACACAAGGCCAATGCGCCGGGTAGGACACGAAATTTCTGACATTGGGATATCTCCGGTTCAAGCAATACTGCATATCGCTTGAAGAGTCGGGTCAGTTCGGCGGCGTTCAGCTCGCGTTGCAAGACCCGACGGCAAATCTCTCCGACGATATCCGGATCGGTTCGCCCGTGGGGTTGGGTATCGCCCCAGCAACCCGCGATGGAGAACTGTTCGGCGAACGCTGTCTCGAACGCAACCATTGGTGAGGGCCCAGCCGAAAGCAAAGTCCCGTCAATGTCGAAAAGGAGGAGTTTCATCTCTGCTCACACCGTAAGGCGAATGCGCTGCCACGGCAAGAGGGCGGATTCTCTTCTCGTCGAAGCAGACAGCGGCGTTGTAAGGGGAGGGGGCGCTGCGGGTCGCACGAAGAAGTACCTCCCGGGCGTACTTCTGTACGGTAGCGATTGGTGCTACAAACGACGTTCTTTCTCAATTCTCTTCGGGAAGCCTTCGTTTGGTTTTCTCTTGCTTCAGAGCGGGTTCGATTCATTGTGCTCGCCCCTGGAAACCATTGGTTCTTAACCCCTTGCTGTCGGAAGGGTGTTTTCATCCCAGAAAGAATGGAGACGGTTTGATGAGTTATTGGCGTAGCGGATCTTCCGAGTGGATCTACTTTCTACAATGTACGGATACCCACTTGCGGGTCTCGGCGGAAGACACTCAAGCAAGGCAGTCGCCCCAACAAGGGCTCTCTAAAATTGTGCAGTACGCGCTGGACAGCGGCCTCCCCTTGGATTTCGTGCTGCACACCGGAGACGTAGCCGGTGCACTAGGCGAATTGGGGCAGCCCTCCAGCTACGACGAGTGCGATCAGCTACTCGCTCCTTTGAAAAAGCCGGTGGCGTATGTTGCCGGGAATCACGACGATCCACGGGAACTTCGACGGCGCATTCCTACTGCAGTCGAGTGGTTCAGCGATGATCCGAGCAGCGTCGCCTATTCGTTTCAGTCAGGCGAGATTCGCTTTTTCGTGCTGGATGCGCGAATCGGCGAAGCTCCGCATTCGCGGATATCGGAAGGCCAATTGGATTGGCTTCACGCTGGACTAGGCGCAATCGCGAAGAATGGCGCTGCTGTGGTTGTGACGCACTATCAGGTGCTGCCGATCGATATTCCGCGCTGGCACTGTGTCGACTATGACGGCGCTCCGTCATCGATGCTGATGGAGAATGGTGAAGCCCTTCATGCCGTCCTGAGTAGGCATCGAGCCGTAGTCGCCGGAGTATTTCACGGGCATATTCATTCGTCGCAAGCGTTCACTGTCGATGGGGTGACGTACCATGCGGCGCCATCGACCATCGACAACGTATGCAATTTGCCTGACGATCGAGCGGTGGACGATACTATCGGAGCCAATCTCGTCGGTATCCGCCCCGGGTCGTTGCTTGTCCGCCATTTGCGGCTGGCGCGCTGAAAACTCCGCACTACAGCGGCCTTCAAGGGTTTTGAGCACGGAGGCTTCCGACCCTTATCACGGAGGCTCCCGACCCTTAACTACTGTGGCCGACGCAAGTGGCCCTTGGATGTCAAACCTCTTGCGTCCAACCATTGTTTGCCTCTTGTTCAGCATGAAGTTCCGAGAGAATACTTCGCAAGTTGCTGAAGATCTCCGATGCCGGACCAGCTACGTCATCTTCGGTAACGCACTCGAGCACATACCACGATGCTCCGTCCGTAAGCGCTGCTTCCAATACGAAGACTCGTCCTGGAGTCTGCCTTCTCGGCTCAAGATAATGATAGCCTCGAAGCCTCAAGGCAAGTTCTCCTAAGCTGAAGGTGGCGTCTTCGAGCGGCTCCTCACAGATATCTTCGCGAAATCGAGTTTCATGGTGGGGCAGCACGAAGGTAGCATCGCTCAACCAAAGCCTGACATACCGCCGACCGAGGTTGCTGTCCCGTTCCAAGACTGCCACAAGATTGGGAATCCTGTAGTAGCCAAAGGGCAGCTTCTGCTTGCGCCACGCGTCTGTGTTGCGCTTTGCCTCGACGCGAAGACCGAGAACGCGAAAGCCAAGCGTCACAGAGTGTATGGTGAGGCCACGCGAAGGTAGAGGCCGATCGACGGTAGGCGTGTCCGATAACGGAGCACTTCGCCTGCGCGCTCCTCTAATCAGTAGGGATCCGAAGAGGATCGAAATCCCGAATACGAATACTATCTCAACCATGGAAAACCTCCGCACCAAGAACAACTGCGTCGGCGCTGATTAGGAGCGCTGACGCATCGCTGTGAAGCATCTACCCGGTTGAGGTTGAGAGATACGACATGATGGACTCTTTTTCACGAGATGCAACCGGTGGCCGGTAGCTCCCGCCAAAAAAATGGATATTTGTCGGATGCGCTTGCGCCCTGCAGCCGGCGTCCAATACCGAAAAAAGCAGGGATGTCGGGCTCGTGGCGCTTCGGCGGTAGTAGTGGTAAAGATGGAGCCCGGCGGCGCAGGGCGCTGCGTCGCGGCTGAAAATCCGGCTAGGCAGTGGCAGGGCATGGCAACAAACATCGAAACACGGCCAGACGAAGGGCAATCGGGGGCGACATCACTGGTGCATTCCGCGGAACTTGCGGAGCTCAACAGCGCACATGCCTTTCCGTCGGAAGTACTTCTTCGACCAACGACAGGTTTTTGGGGTCGACTACTGTCGTTCTTTCGTCAGCGGGTGCTCGCGGACTACGCGGAGCGGCAGACTCGCTATCAAGCGGCTTTGGTGAGGCTCTTGAATCGGTTCGCCGAAGGAGAGGCGCAGCGACAAGTTCGCATGGACGATGTTGTAACGGGCAGCGCAACCGCAGTAGAACAGCGGCTCGAGCGCCGCATTGACCGAGTCGCCATTGAACTGCAACGGAAGATTTCCGAACTGGAAGGGCTTGCGCGCGGCAATCGCACCCAGCTCGAGACACTCGAATCTGTCGCACGGGGCCTCGAACGCATCATCGCTCGCTTGAGTGTCGGTCAGCAGAGTGCTGTGAGCAATCATGGTGGTGCGTCGTCCGGCGGCTCAGGAGAGCCGCTCGGCGAGCGAGAGGCGGCGGGGACGGTAGATTATCGTTACTTGCTCCTCGAGAATCGATTTCGTGGCAGTGAACCGGCGATAGCGGCTCGACTCACAGAATATCTGGACGTCCTTTCCGCAGAAGCTGCGCCTATTCTTGAGGTGGGTGCCGGGCGTGGAGAGTTGCTCGAGCTGCTCCGAGAGCGCGGGATACGGTCCTACGGACTGGAGATTGACCGGGCGATGGTCGAGACCTGTCGGGCGAAGGGGCTCGACGTGAGGCTCGAGGATGCAATCGAGCACCTTTCAAACGTGTCCGAAGCATCGCTCGGAGCGATTATCGCCGTGCAGGTAGTGGAGCACTTCACACCCCGGCAATTGGAGGCATTTTTGCAGGCTGCGTTGAGAGCTCTACGTGCCGACGGTAGGATCGTTCTCGAGACGATCAACACCGAATCAATGGTTGCACTGACAAGAAACTATTTTCGGGATCCGACGCATCAGCAGCCGCTTCATCCGGAAACGATGCGTTTCATTCTGGAGATGAACGGTTTTGACGTGCAAGAAGTGCGGAAGCTCTCGGCGTTTGCGAGCGGCGCGTGCTTGCAGCGCCTTGCAACTGAGGAATACATGCCGCCGCGATGGCAAGCGACCATCGACCTGCTGAACCACAACTTTGCGACCCTGAATGATTTATTATTCGGCTCGCAGGATTACTGTGTGATCGCGAAGAAGCCGCAGTGAGGTTGGTGTGACACTCCGAGTGGCGTGGATTGCCTCAGCGGTAGAGGGAACGAAGTCGACTTACTGCTCTGAGGTGCTCTTGCCGTTACTAGAGCAGCACTTCGAGATTCTTCGGTATGTGCCGTCGGGCGAGGGAAGTGTCCCCTATGCTCGGCCTCTCGATGCGCTCTCGGCTGACGCAAGGGGGCACTGTTTCGACCGAGCGCTATTGCAAGTTGAAGACGGCGTTGCCGCGGAGCCCCTGCTGGAATGCCTAAGCAGGCTCCCCGGTGGTGTGGTGTGGATTCACGATACTCTGTTCTCTTCCCGGGCCGTGCGGGGAGAGGACCCATTTCCGGGAGAGCTCCGCTGTCAGGCTCGTGCTTTACTGTTTTCGTGTGAGCGAAACCTTGCTGAGTACCGGAGGCGGGTGCCGTCCGACGGGACCCGTACCGCAGTGCTGCCTTATCCGGTTGTCATGCCGCCACCTTCGCTGCAGGCCACGCTTCCACCCTTACTTTGCTTCTGTGGTGAGCCGATAGTCGAGTCGCAGATTCATGTAGCACTTGAAGCGTTGAGCGGTGTTCGGCTGCCGTATCGACTCAAGTGGCTGATTGATCCCTCCGAGCGATTCGCAGCGGAAGCTTTACTGCAGGAGTTCAATACGCCCGCTTGTCAGCTCCTCGAATGCCGCTCACCGGAGGCGTGGCAGGCTGTGGTGAGTGAGGGCGGTTTAGCGCTACATCTTCGGGTGAGTGCGTACGGCGATCCGGGGCCGTATCTTCCAATCAGTTTAGGTGCCGGCGCCACCGTTGTGGTGTCGGATTACTCTTCTACTGCGGCGATACCGGATGCCGTGGTGAGCAAAGTGCTTCCGGGCCAGCCGGGCCTGAGGCAGCTGCGAAGCATTTTCGAACACTTCCTTGGCCCTACCACCAGCGAGTTCTCTCGCCGTGCCGCAGCGGGCAGGACCTACGCTGCCGAGCTCCATGACGCGAGGCTGATTGCCTCCGAGCTTGGGCGGGTCTTGCGACAACCGTCAGTTGGTTGGGAGCAATCGTGATACCGGAGAGTTCGGCTCTGCCCGGTTGTGAACTTTGAGTCTATTCGTTATAACCCTACGAAGTTCTAGTGAGTTAAACTTGGTTGCCTTGGCCGGCGCTTTTTCGGTTTCGAAAACCCGCCAACCGGGGACAGTGCCAACCGGGGACAGTGCCAACCGGGGACAGTGGGCCAACCGAGGATAGTGGGGAAAACCGATGAAATCACTTGCGGAAAGTCGACGGCGGGTGCGCCTATCGAATGCAATCTTCAGTTCTCAACTAGCGGGAGAGCGTTCGGCGCCGGCCTATCGCCGGCTATCTTCGGACCAGGTCAGTAAATTGTCGACTCTGAAGGCATCGACCGGCTTGCTGAAGGCGTCCGAACTTTCGAATCATCCTTCGTCCTCACGTTAGCCTTAGTCGCCGCTGAAACAAGCGGCAGCGGAAGCTACTGTCCCACAGTCAGTTCCGTCCGTGAGCGTACTCTTTGGCGTAGGAGCGATACGGGCCCTTCTCTTCTTGCACGAATGCACCGGCTTGCTTTTTCGCGTCTTGCATACCGTAGTAGAGGGTATTGTAGTCGTGCTCGACCATCGCGTCGAACAACAGCGGCGCTAGAAAGTAAAAGAAGACAAACACTCCAAGAATTGCTGCGGCCCATTTCATCGCGAAACGTGCTCCTCCTTAACTTCTTACTGTTTCGTTAACTACCGACCTAACGTCTCGTCCCGTACTCGCAGTCTTGTTGAATGCAGGCAGGGCCCAGCTATTCGCCGTCACCGCCCTCACGGACCATGGGGGAGTTCTGCCCGGCAGGTGGACATGGAGGCTGTCCCCACACCCGCATCGCACCGACTCCCGTTTAATAGTGTTATGGCGGCAAAATCGTGTATGTTGCAGATTCCTCTGCGGGAGAATCCCCGCTTCTTCAGTAATTTTAGGGGGTAATGAGATGGCGCATCCCCAGCGCAGGTAAGGTTCCAAAGATATGGCCAAAGAGCTGTCCTTTCCCAAAGAGAAAATTCGGGTGTTTCTCCTCGAAAAAGTGCACCCCTCCGCCCAGGAGACATTCGAGGCTGCAGGTTACACCGTCACGCTCGTGCCCGATGCACTGGAAGGCGAGGAGTTGAATGCGATGCTGGCCGAAGCGCACGTCGTGGGTGTCCGCTCCCGCACCCAGATTCGAGCAGAGAATTTGGAGCACGCCCGGCGGTTGCTGACGATAGGTTGTTATAGCGTGGGGACCGATCAGGTGGACCTGAATGCGACCCGCCGCAAAGCGATCCCCGTATTCAACGCGCCGCACAGTAGCACCAGAAGCGTTGCGGAGCTGACGATCGGGAACATTTTCGCCCTTTCGCGGAAGATGCCTCATCGAAGCGCGAAGATGCACGAAGGACGGTGGGAGAAAAGCGCCACGGGTGCGTTCGAAGTGCGTGGGAAAACGCTGGGTGTGATTGGCTATGGTCACATCGGGCAGCAGGTCGCTCTGCTCGGCGAGGCGATTGGTATGACGGTGCTCTACTACGACGTCATCCCGAAGTTGCCGCTCAGCCGGTCGCAGTCTGTCGAGTCATTGCCTGAGCTGTTGGAACGCTCCGATTTCGTAACGCTACATGTCCCCGGAACACCGGAGACGCTGGGCATGATCTCGACTCGAGAGCTCGACTTGATGAAGCCCGGGAGCTACCTTTTGAACTTGAGCCGCGGCAAGGTAGTCGATCTTGAAGCGCTCCGCGAAGCACTGGTGAACGGAAAACTTGCCGGTGCTGCGTTGGACGTTTACCCGGAGGAACCGGCCTCGAACAGCGACCGTTACGAGTCGATCCTCGGCGGGCTGGAGAACGTAATCCTGACTCCGCACATCGGCGGCAGCACGGAAGAAGCACAACTCAACATCGGGCGTGAAGTGTCTCAAGCCTTGATCCAGTTTTTGGATCGCGGTTCAACTCAAGGTGCCGTGAATTTCCCGTCGGTGCACTTGCCGCCGTTTCCGAACTCCAGTCGGCTACTTTGGGTCCATGAAAATACTCCCGGCGCGCTCCGCGATGTAAACGGGGTCATTGCCGAGTTAGGCGTCAATGTCGACGCCCAATATCTCGGTACGCATCAGGATGTGGGCTATTTGATCATGGATCTGGACCGTGCATGTTCTGAAGAGTTGAAGGAACGCATCGCTAAACTGCCACAGACATTGAAGACCAGGGTCCTCTACTGACCCGGATGCTTGTTCCTGATGGTCGTCATGGTTGCTACGTTCTGCTGAACGTAGAATCCCTCCATACAACTTGGAGGATTACTTATGTTGAGCTGGGCATTGACCTTTTTCATCTTGGCTATCATCGCGGCCATCTTGGGATTCGGTGGCATCGCCGGGACCTTGACGTGGGCGGCGAAGGTCCTTTTTGTTGCCTTTCTCGTGCTAACGGTGGTGTTTGCAATTACCGGGCGCAAACCGCCGGTGACCTAGGATCGTGATATCGAAGTTGCTGGGTGAGAAATCAGGTGGAGCGCTCGAGGCGCTCCACCTGAAAACCTTAAGTCGCCATCGGTATTAGCCGCTGCTTCCTGACTCGATTTTGTCGGCCAAATAATTGAGCAGTCGACTCACATCCTCACGTAGCCACGCCTCCGCCTCCGGTTGCGTGGGGCCTCGAGGTGAAGGATACACGCCTTTGGCAACGGTATCACGGAGCCGCTTTTCGAGGTTGAGATCACTTAGTTTCCCCACCAATCGGACGAACACGTGCGGACGAGCCGTTGCTAGCCCGGGTTCGTTGTTCAATCGAAGAAACGAGACAGCGAAGGGAGTCGCATATTCAAGAGTCGGTCGCGGGTCGAAAGGAATTGATGACGAAAACGTAAAAGTCTGACCTTTAAGCGTTGACGCGACCGAACGGAAGAGGGGAGCGACGTACCCTTTATGCCACGTCGTCGATGCTACGAAGGACTCACTGGCATGACGAGCATAATCGTCTCGCAGCTCGAGGGGACCGCGTCCCCGCAACCACATTCCGCCGTTGTATTCGATCTTGTCACTGCGTTTGATCGCGCCGCGCAAAGATACGTGGTGCTGCTCGGCAAAGATCTTCTCCCGCAGCGCCCGGTAGTGACCGCGTGCCGATGGGCAGAAAAGCAAGGGCGGGCAATTGTATCCTTCGATGACCAAGCGTAAGAGCTGATGAAACACCAGCTTTACCGGTTCCGCGATTTGCAAATGCAGCGGACCGCGAGGAACTATCCTGCCTCTGTTGCCCGAATACGGGTCCGTGGATGGTTGATGACGATTCATGATTTGAGCTCCAAGATGCACCGAGAAAACCCTACACAATCTCTCCCCAGCCGCACGTGCGTAGTAAGAGTGCTGCCTGAAGGGTCAGGGGGGTGCGAAGGAAGGGAAACAGGTTGGCGGCAGAAATGCGGCAGACGGAGCGAACGCGGTCGGAGAAAGCGATGCTTTTCTACTCAGGCCAGAAGATCAAAAGACCGTGTGATGCAGTGCCTGGAAGGCGACGAAAACAAGACGATAGCACGCGAACGTGCCGAAGCGAAAACTTCTTTCGAAAGGGCTACTTCTTGCGGCTAGACACCCCGAACATCGGGCCAAGCACTGTTTGTTGCCGCCTATTCGAGAGGAGTCGGTGTAACTAGACTGGCATGTTGGAGCGCGGCCTCCGTTCGGGGATGAAGCTCATCAAGTAGCTGGGTGATATAATCCTGCATGGCCACCGCCACATCGCGCGACAGGCCTTCTACCTTGCCGAAGGTATATGAGGCGGGATTGGGTGTCGCGACGTTTAGATTGTACAGCCCAAAAAGAAAATCGACGAAGTTGCGCTCGAGATACACGTCGTTGACTCTTGTCAGAGGGTAGGAGCTGCGTGATTTGATAACTACGCCTTTGGCGACCACGAAGTTTCCAGCCTCAATGCCGTAGTGCCACGACGCGTAGTACAGCTCCTCATAAATCAGCTTGAGAGCGCACGCGGCCAATCCTCCAAAAAGCACGTAGAAGGAGATGGCCTCGAGAAGCTCCGAGAAGATACCGCCATAGTAACCGTTGCCGGTTGCCCACAGATGCCGGGTGATGACCAACGTTGCAGCCTCCCAGTAGACGCCGAGCCAGATCCAACTCCGGCGGAGGATGCTCCGGTGCGCCAGCGGATAATAGGCTGTGAGATCGACTTCATCAGGCCGAGTGCTTAGGGCGTCATGGACTGCGAGCACGGCCATCAGTTGCTTTCGTAAAGCTCCCGCAGCTCGTGACGAAGATCATCGACACGATTAGGCGCTTCCGATCCGGATGTGGAGGGTTCATCAAGTCCCGCGGCCTGCCTGAGTTCTCGCGCGACGCCCACCGCCACCTCCTTCCCCTCGGGTTCGCTCTTCCCGCTCGACCGATTTGCGGGCAGGTTCGCTGCCGGTGGGTCGATGTCAGGTGCGCCGATAAGAACAATCAGCATCGAGACCAGGGCAATACTTCCGAGTAGCAACAGCAAGGGTATCGAGGCGCGGGGACGTCCGGGTGGATGCTCGGCAAATGAGCCGCGCCATCGATTGACGCGCGGAATGTGCAACTTCCTCCGCCGCTTCGATGGACGGTTTCCCTTCTGCCTCCCTTTCCTGAGTGTTTGCCTGACGTGGTCCATGTGCTTCCCTGCGCATCGGTGCCATGGGGTCCGCCGATACGCCAGAACAGACTTGCACCATTGGCGAGCGGATAGCATGACCTCTGTCATAATGGTGTCGCTCAACGGTGTTAGGCTGTCCCGGAACACCAATGCGAGTGCACCGATGATTCGCCCCAAACCCCGTACGTTCGAAGTCCAGAAAATGGGAGTGCCGCAGGATGACCCGCTGCAGCCGAAGACTTTCACGTGGAGCGTTGGTGCGGCGGTACGTCACATAGCCATCGCTGTCCTGGTCGTCGCTTTCATTGTAGTCTGCACGACGGTCGTATTGTTCGTCGCAAGCGCGTTGGCAAGAATGGCCTGGTCTGCGTCCTGAAGTAGCTCGACTTTTCGGGCTGGCCGAACATCGAACTACGCGAGATAAGACAGACAGCAGCAAGGAACGCAGAAGAAGAGGGATAGTTAGGAATCACACACAACTAACGTTAAGTAATACTCCTCCTGCGCTCCTTGCTGCTGTCTGTTCCTTGCTGCCGTCTGTTCCCTGCCGCGGTTTCTCTTCCGTTACAAGTTTGTCCGAGCCGTAATCGATGTGGTCCGCTCGCGAAGTAGCAGGTAGCGATTCGTCCTGCTGAGCATCGAAGCGGACGGTAACGCCTACAGCCCCGACGATCGATCCACAGTCGTTACGGAACGGCTCCATTCGGACCAGTAAATCTTGCTGTCCTCGGCGACAGCGAAACTGCACCGACTCTCCGCGAAGGGCTGCCATAGCAGCTTGGATTTCGTTGGAGTCAGCGGAGTTGACGGAGAAATATTCATAGAGCGAAGGCGTAGCCGTATCGACCGAGCTTTCCCGCTTGGCGGAGGAAGTGCCGCCGCCAAGGTACAGCCGTAGATCGCAATCTGTCGTCCATACCTCCACCGGTAGCTGTGAGAGCACGGTCCGAAGTCGCAAATCGCTTTCGCGAAGGGCGTGTTGCGCTTTGAAGAAATCCGTCACGTCCTGGATGATCGCGATGGTCTCTGCAATCTGCCCGTCGGTTTCGACGGTGTTCACGTGCAGGTGGAAGGAGCGTGGCCGCGCGTTTGCGCTTCGTTCTTCGCGAATCAGGCGAGTCTGTGGCGTTTGTTCCCGCACGGCGCTGCGATGGGCTTCTATCAAACCGTCGATACACGTCTTTGGTGCGTCGAGGCAGCCTTCCAGTCCGTTCTGGAGTACGTCCTGGATTGTGCATGCTCCGACCAGCCGCGCGAAGTGTGCATTGCAATCGATAATCATTCCGTCTCCGCACTGCCGACTCACGGCATGAGGCAGCGCCTCGAGTAACGACTGAGCTCTGTCCCGAGCCGCTTGCTGTCGGAGTGAATGAGAAATCTGTGGCAACGACGGAGCGCTCTCAGCATTCGAGAAGGTTCCATGGTCATCGGCAGGAGAGCGCCCGCGCGATGCTTGAGCGCTGCTTCGATGCGGGAAGGTCTTCCGCTCGTAGAGCTGGTTGGCATGCTGGGCAGGGAGTCGAGCCTCTCGAAGCAGTTCGTCCAGGGGCTCGGTGTCGCGCGCGACCCCGGAAATCAAGCCCGCCATCGCGTCTACTTTGACTGGCTCAGAAAGTGCCTCAGAAAGTTCCAGTGCCGGAGAGACCAGTGCCGGAGAGACCAGTGCCGGAGAGACCGGTGCAGGGGAGCCTGTTGCAGGAGAGAATGAAGAACCCTGTGAGGTACTGCAATGCCGTCCACCCGAGACCGCCGGCGTCTTGAAATGTCGATTCATGACGTGACCTTACCTCTAGCTAACCTGTCGTAAGCGTCTTCGGTGTCTCCGGCGCCGCTGCCACCGCGCAAAAACACCCTTCAGAACCCGGCTACTACCATGCCGCTGAAAAACCGAGCAGCGACGAGCCGCGAACCCGCCCTGCAGCTTTCAAAGTTCCTTACCTTTGCAAGACTGGAGTGCGTAAACCGTAACCTTCAACTCCCACGACCCGAAAAAGGCCGTGGATGGACTTTTCCACCAATGCAATACTGCCGGAACTAGTAAAAACGAACGGCGTCTTCGCCGCACTAGCGCCAACCGTTTCTCTTTTGCTGTCCCGTCGGTGCACTGACTGGTCGCTTTACGACTAGCCGTGCCTACGGTAAACATGCCCAGAAAAACGATGAGAAATGGCGGCCAGAGAATACAGCGTCGACGTCAGTTCATTGTCCTTGTACGGCACTCGCTAATCAATAGGGCCGGCGGAATCGCCGGGAGCTGAAACTTTGCATGGGTGTTCGTCCCGCTGTAGGGAAGCCCTTGGTGCGAGGAAGGATCTCCAGGCGTTGGCGGCCGAAGCTCGCTACTGATGTTAGCTTCCAGTGCTAGAGCGGATGAAGGAAGAGCGATGAGTAAAGAGAGAAAGCTACCGCCCCTCGAGGAGGGGCTGTTGAAGGCGCTTCGGGCGCTGGACAACCAGATCGCGCGGCAGATGGAACGTTCACCGACGGAACGCGCGGAGCGAGGAGTACAGAAGTGGGAGCCGTATCAGTCCAAGATCGAGGAAGTCTGCGCGCTGCTAATGAACGGAATCGGTGATGAAGAGCTGCGACTGGACGGGGTGTTAGTCGCAGCGCAAGCACTGACCAAGTCACTGTATCTGATCTCGGAGGAGCTGGGTGAAGTCGGGCTCGGGAAGCTTCGTTCGGCGTATTGTCGCGATGCGTTCGAAGCGATCATCCGTGACGCCGAACGTGGACTCCGGATTTTTGGCGATGAGGGAGCGGCGTTGAACTAGGAGATTGTTTTTCCTTCGGGCTCAGCCGATCGATATCAGTCGCTACAACTGAAGAGTATTTCGTGCACAATCTTCTACATGACATTGCAATTGCCGTGATCGCTGCCACGGTTGCCGGGCTTCTGTGTCACTTGCTCCGCCAACCCATCATCCTGGGCTATGTACTTGCAGGGGTCGTTATCGGACCCCAGTTCGGGCTCGGCGTCGTGGACGATGTCCATTCGGTCGAAATCATCTCCGAACTGGGACTTGTGCTACTGCTGTACATTATCGGCCTGGAGATAAACCTTCGCCAATTGATCTCCTCGGGCCGACAGCTCCTGATTACGTCAATCGGTCAATACCCCATTTGCGTGATACTAGGGCTGTTGGTCTTTTCCGCGTTTTCGTTGCCGTATGTGACCACGTCCCTGGAAGTGCTGTACTTGGCGCTTCTCTGTGCGCTTTCCAGTACGGCAATCGTGGTAAAAGCGTTATACGACAAAGGCGAGCTCGACACGTTGCCGGGCCGATTGACCCTCGGCACCCTGGTGTTGCAAGACCTCTACGCGATTATCGTGCTTGCCGTGCAGCCCAATCTTGCAGAGCCAAGCTTGCAGCCGATACTTGCAGCGTTGGGAAGCACAGTGGTGCTCGTGTTGTTCGGATTCATCGTCAGTAAGCTGGTGTTGAGTCGCCTGTTCGATGCCATTGCAAAATCACCGGAGATGGTGGTCTGTCTTTCGCTCGCGTGGTGTGCGGTGATGGCGGCAACCGCAGATCTTCTGCACGTGTCTCGAGAAATGGGGGCGCTAGTGGCGGGACTCTGTATCTCGGCGTTCCCCTACAGTGTGCACGTGAGCGCGAAGACGCTCCCGCTTCGCGATTTTTTTCTCACGCTCTTTTTTGTCTCGCTTGGCATGAAGATGACGCTTCCGGACGGTCCGCTACTTGTTCCGGTGGTACTACTCAGTTTGTTCATCGTCGTCAGTCGGTTCTGCAGCATCTTTCCCTTGCTACTATGGTCCGGTGCAGGCCGACGTGCAGCGTTCGTTACCAGTCTCAATCTTTCCCAGCTCAGCGAGTTTGCGCTTGTAATCGGCAGCATCGGACTGACGCTTGGCCACCTCAGCCAGAATATGGTGTCATTGCTGGTCTTCACGATGGTGCTGTTGTCGGTAACCTCCTCGTATGCGATTCGTTTCAGTCACACGCTGTACCTCGCCTTTGATGGTCTGGTCAGCCGCGTGCGCCCCGAACGCGCAGCCCGGGAGCAGCCGCTGCAGTCGGCTGAAGGAATCCACGAAGTGGTTTTTCTCGGGTACCACCGCGGCGCGCGAGCACTGCTTGACACCTTGGCGCAGCAAGATGCGAAGCTCTTGGAACGTGTGTTGGTCATCGACTTCAATCCGCTCAGCCTTGCCGAGCTGCGTAGTCGAGGGGTGCACGCGATGTTTGGCGACATCGGTAGCTACGATACGCTGAAACATGCCCATCTCGAGCATGCCAAGCTCATCGTCTCGACCATTCCTGACATGCTACTGAAGGGAACCGATAATCGCACGCTGGTTCGGATGAGTCGTTCACTTGCGCCGCAAGCTCTCATCGTCGGCACAGCTGATGATGCGGCGCACGAGCGGAGCTTGCGAAAAGAAGGAGTGGACTTGGTAGTTCGTCCCTTCGAGATGGCAGGTGAATGGCTTGCCTCGTTCGTGCGGCAGGCATCCTCGGCGGCGGAGGCTGCTCGCGCCGTCAGTGTGGAGGTTGCAGCGACGGGTCGTTGGAACATCTACGCAGGGGATCGCTGACACCAGTCGCTCCTGCGTGGTCTGAACAATGCGCGGTCTTAGAAGTCGTCTCAAAAAAGCGGTGGTGGGGGGTGCCGGCTACTCCGATGACGGAGACGCCGTCGGCGTACCGAGGTCCGCAAGGCCGGTGATGACCTTCGACTTAGGCTCGTTTCGCCCGACATCTGGGGCATCCGCCGTAATGACGGCTGACTGCGGCTTTGGCTCAACGCCTTCCGGCGCACGAAGTTGTCCAGGAGCCGTAATTGCCTCAGCAGGGGCGGGAGTCACCGGTGCGGCTTGTAAAAACTCGGAACGCTGGGGAACAGGCGAGCCGGTCTGCGGGGCCGTGATTACTTCCGTTGCGCGTTCACCTGAGGTTGGTGGTTCTGCCGGCGCCGTCAGAATGGTCGAGCTTCGCGGCATCGGGGCGCCTCCGGCGGGACCTGAAAGCAAATCCGGACGTGAGGCGGCAGTCGTTTCGCTTGGTGCGCTGAGGATCTCCGAACGTGGGGTAGG
>JAGRAW010000359.1 GCA_020434415.1 Bdellovibrionales bacterium | reverse complement strand
GTGGCTGCGGGGAGCCACGGGGCGACTGGGGGTTAGAGGATTTTGGTGAGGCCGTGCTGGGGTTTGTTCTTTTTGCGTGGTCGGATGAGCCATGGGGGGAGGGGCATGCCCGCTTTCTCGCGGCGGCGTTGGACGTGGAGTTCTAGGTGTTGGGCGAGGATAATTGTTTCTTCGTGCCAGCCTAGGTCGTGGTCATCTCCTAGGAAGACGAAGGTGGCTTTCAGTAGCGATGTCGGGCGGTTTTTTCGATCGAGTCGGACATCCGGTTCAATGTGGACGGTGCCGCGGCTGGAGCATGCGTAGCTTAGCGCGATATTCATGAAGGACCGTGGTGGGAGTTCGTAGGAGTCGAACTCTTCGGACCAAGAAATGCCTAAGTTTTTGCTGCGTTCTTCAAACCACTCGTGATCGGGGACCAATCGATCCATGTCGGCCAGTTTGATTTCAGATTCATTTAACGGTGTGTACGGGCCGTAAAGTGCAAGCAGGTCACTCGTCGCGGCGAAGCCGAAGGCGATGACATGCCGATGGCGCTCGAACACCAATGCTAGGGCTTCCGGATCGCTTTCCGGGGCTCGCATAAATGAAAGTCGACAATTCGTTTTGGCATATCGCAGTATTGCGTCTTCTATCGGTGTCGGTGAATCGGGATCCAACGCGATAAGGCTCGCCGCCTTGACGTGTTTGGGGGCCGCCGGGAGTACTTCGATTCTCATGGTTCCTCGCTGATGGTGACGCGCGGTTCCCTTCGAACGCGCTCATGTGTCGAGGTATTCTCGACTCGCGGCGAGAAAAGTTACCGATGGGTTTAGGTGGGAATTGGGATGCCGGTGCCGAGGCATCCGCTTGGTCAGCGACTATTGAAATGCCATGACGGCCTCTTCGCCGTTGTCGTCGATTCGCGTCGGTTCCTCTGTATCGCCGCCGGCCGCAGCCAATTTTATCTTGAGTTTCAAGTCCGTCACGCTGTCAGCGTTTTGGAGCGCCTCCTCCATGCTGATACGTCCAGCGCGATAAAGGTTGAACAGCGCTTGGTCAAAGGTTTGCATTCCTTCAACTGCGCCATCAACCATCGCATCCTTCAATGCGTCAACTTCACCGCGTCGAATCAGATCGCGGACCCGCGCACTGCCCAGTAGAATTTCAATCGCTGCGGCTCTGCCGCCATCCACGGTCTTCATCAACCGTTGACTCACGATGGCCTGTAAGTTGAGGCTAAGCTGAAGGTAAATCTGCCGATGTCGTTCCGGCGGGAAGAAATTGAGCACACGCTCCATGGCCTGGTTCGCGTTATTCGAATGAAGCGTTGCGAGACAAAGGTGTCCCGTCTCGGCAAAACTCAGCGCGTGCTCCATGGTTTCTTCGTCGCGGATCTCTCCGATAAGAATGACGGTTGGCGCCTGACGTAGAGCGTTTTTCAGCGCCGACTTGAAGGAGTCTGTGTCGACGCCGACCTCGCGCTGTGAAACTACGCATTTCTTATGCTCATGAACGAACTCGACGGGATCTTCGATGGTCATTATATGACCGGCTTCATTATCATTCCGATGATCAATCATCGCTGCGAGCGTCGTTGACTTTCCGGAGCCGGTCGCTCCGACGACCAAAACCAATCCTCGTTTGGTCATCGAGATCTGCTTCATCACGGCAGGCAGGTTTAGATCATCGATCGTCTTTATGTCGGTTTCAATTTTGCGAATGACCATCGCCGGCCGTCCCTTCTGCTGATACAGGTTGAGACGGAAGCGGCCGATGTCAGCGAGTTCGATGGCGAGGTTCTGTTCTTTGGTGTCGATGAATTCGCGTAGTTGCTCCGCGTTCAGCGCGTCCTCTGCCATCTTCTGAATCAGCTCGCCAGTGAGTGCTTCCTTTCCTGCGGGGCGCACGACGCCGTTGATCTTGAAGCAGGGCGGGCGACCTACCGTCAGATACAGATCAGATGCATCGTGTTGCTTCATGAACGAAAGCAGTTGCGTCAGATTGTACATGGAGTCTCCCTTGCTGAAGATGTGCGCCTGAGTAGCCATCTAGGTATCGTGGCTCGGCGACGATACCTTAAGTTTGTCGTTCGACAGCTTGCCGGCGAGGCTTGAAATACAGATTGCCCTTACGAACAGCTCGTAGATAGCCCTACGGAGTTCTCCTATACGGAACGAACACTCAATACCTTGTCGGCTTCTCGATGCGTTTGTTTCGCCTGGTTCTCTAGAGTCGATTCTTGCCTTGAACGAGCGCAAGATGAAGGTCCAGCCGATCGCTCTGACGAAACCACCGGCGTAGTGTCAAATTTCTGTCATACCTGCGGCTCCTTCTCGCTCCTGCAAGCATCAAAGAGGGAGGCAACAGCAATTCCCCACACCATGGCGCGCAACCACTCTTCGACTCCTACAAAAGCAGCCGCCGGTCTTGCCGGAATCCTCCTCGGGTTTCATGGGGCGTTCGGTCTCATGTTTGTCGTCATGTTCGACTACTCATGGCGAGTATTAGCGCTCCACTTGGTTCTTGCAATTGCCTGCGTTGTCGTGGTGCTGGTTGTTGGACGTATTCTCTATCAGACTGCTCTCCGTGCATCTCAGAGGCTCGCTCAGCTCGCTCTTTTGGCTTCGCTTTCGTGCTACATCGCATCTTTCACTGCATTCTACCTAGTGAATGTTGCGACCAACTATGGTTGGGGTTCACATCTCAACGGCTCACTTGCTGCTCGCGCGTTCGAACATCTTGCGGGGCTGTGGGAAGTGTTTCCGCGTGAGCTACTCGGTGCATTTTTCGCACTGATGTTCATCCTGCTCGTCGTGGTCGGCGGGCTTCGCTACGCACTTCCCTGGATTGAACCGGCTTTCGCCGCGAAAGCAAAGGCGTCGTTTTCCCCCAGACGGTGCGTAGCGCTGCTGAGTGTCGGAGCATACTTTGGAGGCATCCTCTTCAGTGTCCTCGCGAACTACGAAGCGTACGCCTTAGGTGTATGGGAGGGAGAGCCGATAGTAGCGCTCCTGCAGCAAGAGGTGAACGGTTTTCGCCCGACACCGCAGCGGGTAGCTCTAAGTGCGAAGGAGCGACTCATTCGCGAGACGTACCGGAACCAGAGCAGCAATTTTGAGCGCAGAAACATCGTCGTGATAATTGTCGACGGCCTTCGTCCGGCGAACATGAGCGCCTATGGCTATGAACGACCGACGACGCCGTTTCTGGACAGTAAGCTGCGCTCAGGGGAGATGAAGCGAGTGGAATGGGCGAGCTCGCCGTGTCCGGAGTCAGTCTGCGGGATTATGTCGACTTTCACCTCGAAAGACTTTCAGCACATGAGCCACGCTTCATTCGGGCTGCACAATCTGCTGCGCGACAAGGGCTATCGCGTTTCGTTCTTGCTCGCAGGCGACCATCACTGGTACGGATTAGGTAAGTTCTACGGAGAAGACATCGATTTCTACCGGGATGGTCGTTCAGAGTGCCCGTATGGCATCAATGACGACCGTTGCCTGCTGCAGTTCCTCGACGAACTTCCGACTGTCGACGCAACTACACCTCAGCTGCTCGGCTTTCATCTCATGTCCGCGCACATGACAGGAAAGCCGCTCCCGGAGTATCAGCGGTATAAGCCATCGAGCCGCTCACGATTTCTCAAAAGCGAGCGTGAGCAGACTGCGGTAGTAAACGGCTACGATAATGGAGTGCTCCAGGCGGATTATTTCATCAGTGAATTATGGCGGCGGCTGGAGCGACGCGGGATCTTGCGCAATGCGATTGTTTTCATCGCAGCCGATCACGGCGAAGCTCTAGGCGAACATGGGCTATACGGTCATACGAAGCACGTGTATCAACCGTTACTGCGGGTACCACTGCTAATCTTTGACGCCACGGCGACGGACTATCGGAACCTCGAATACGGTTCAGTCCTCGACATCGCTCCGACCGCGCTCGACGTGCTTGGAATCCCAATCCCGGAAACCTGGCAGGGGGTTCCGCTGACTAGTCCGATGCCCCGCGTTCGAGCGACATTTCACCAGACTACCGAGCAGAACCCGTGGCACGCGGTGTTACTGCAGCAAGACGGCTCCCTTTACAAATATCTCCGGCGCGGTGACCCCCGCACGCCGGACGTCGAGGAGGAATTCTACGATCTGACCTCGGACGGAAGCGAAACGACCAATATCCGCTCATCGGCCGATGCAGCAACCCTCGCTGATGTGAGAGAAAGATTAAACCGCCACTTACTCGTGGGGCATTTGCCAATGCGGTGAATAGCTCGGAGGCCTGTCCAATAGAAAATGGTGACAGAGACGAATTCCTATTTCTCGTTCCCATGAAAATTAGGAATATTCGTCTCTGTCACCATTTTCTATTCTGAGAGTCGGTTAGATGAATGAGGTACTCGCGACATTTGCCGTTCTCTTCGGGCTCGCCGCGTTCCTTCCGTATTTCCGAGACACGCTCTCCGGCACAGCGCAGCCTCATCCCTATACTTGGTTGATT
>JAGRAW010000358.1 GCA_020434415.1 Bdellovibrionales bacterium | reverse complement strand
TGCATGTTTTCTGCTATTCGAGACGAACGCCTTGTTCGGCGTTCGGGCAAGCTATGCTTGCCGGTCCCGCCAAAAAACTTCGTTTTTCGACGGTCCCCAGCTACGGTAGCAACTCGATGCGTTGCGCATCGGCGGATGGTCCGCCGGCATTGTAGGCGTCCAGCTTTTCCTGGTGCTCTTTAATCGTTTCAGAATAATCGAGCGTCCCGTCATCTCGGCGGACCATGTAGAGATAGTCGGTGTCGTCCGGGTATAGCGCAGCACGGATCGACCCGAAACTCGGCGAGCAAACCGGAGTCGGCGGCAGTCCGGTATTCAGGTAGAGGTTGTAGGGCCCCTGACTGTTGATGTCTTCGTTGGTAACGAACTGTTGGTCAGCCGGGAGGCTGTAGCGAAGAGCAGCTTCACTTTGCAGCGGCATGCCTACTCGCAGACGATTGTGATACAGCGAGGAAATGATCTTTCGTTCCGCCTCCGTTGCCCCCTCCTTTTCGAGCAACGAGGCAAGTATCAGCACCTCATACGGGCGAAACTTGATCTCACCCGCTCGCGCCTTCCAACCGGGTAGCTGGTCGTCGAGACGCTTCTGCCCTTCGGTGACGATTTTTGCCACCACCTGCTCGCCTCGGATTGGTTTGGAGAACGAGTAGCTGCCCGCGAACAGATATCCCTCGGGGAGGTATGCCGGAATACCGAGCCGTGCCAGCGTGTGTTGATCGCGAAGCGCTTCGAATGCCTCGCTTTCCGATACAAGATTGGCCTGGCCGATAACGCGAGCCACATCCCGTACGGTCAAGCACTCGCCGAGTTCAAGCGCATGCTGCACAGTCTTCCCGCTAAGGAGGGTGTCCAAGATTTCGTTCGGGGTTTGCCCCGGTGACAGAGAATATTCCCCGGCGACAAAGGAGAGTTTTTCTCCTGAATCGCTCCGGAGCTTGCTCAGGAAAACAACTGACCAAGCATTCCGAAGAAGCTCCCGAGCCTGCAGCCCTTCGGAGATGGTAGGCAAATCCTCGCCCTCTTTCACTTCGTAGAGCACCACCTCATCGGAGCCTGGAGCGACCGGCGAAAGGAGGTTCGAGTTGAACCACCAAAAGACGAGGATGGCACCGGCCAAGAATGGAACCAGATACAGGCCGATGCTCCCGAGGGTAGCGAAGAATCGTAGTACGAAGCGTTTGCTCAATTGATTCCGTGCGTCAGAAGGTTAGCGGAGCGCACCCCATGTATTGCGTACCTACCTATAGCGGCTTTTGAAGCACGCTGCCAGGTTTAGGATGCACGGCGCTCGGAGCTGATGCGGTTCAAAAAGAGGACCCTCTGCCGGCGATTCGCAAGAGATAGCCTTCAAGAATCAGGGCCGCCGCGACACGGTCGATCGCGGCACTGCGCTCCTTGTTTTTCAGTTTGCTGCCGACAAGCGTTCGCTCGGCCTGCTGCGTGGTGAAGCGTTCATCGAAAGGCTCGATTCGCACTCCGTCTGCCAATGCTGCATCCGCTACTGCCTGCCTTAGCCGAGCGCAGAACCGTTCGACCTGACGAGCTTGCTCTCCAATACTGCCGTCCAATTCATAAGGGAATCCCACGACAATGGTTGCGACCGCATGCTCGCGGACGAGGTCGAGAATCTTGCTGAAAGTTTGAGCACCTTTCTGTTCGATGGTGCAAAGCGGTTGAGCGCTGATGCCGAGCGGGTCGCTCAGCGCTACTCCAACGCGAGCGTCCCCTACATCAAGAGCGAGAATTCTTTGGTGGTGCATTCCGTCGGTCTGTTCCTTGCTTACTGTCGGGGCTTACTGTCGGGGCTAACTATTGGCGCCAATTGTCGAGCGGTGCAGCGCATACTATCACTTCAGCGGCAGAAACCCCCCAACACAGATATACAACCCTAAAACAGTATGAAACACGGCGTCGACCGTTCCTCTCCTGGAAAGCGTAAATGCATAGTTAATCAGGAGGGAATTTGTGTGGCCGCCGCGTGGTGGAGTTGTCAATTGCAGGGTAGCTGACTACTTTGAGCGGATTACCTGGAAGTTGGCTCCAATCCAAGTACAGCTTGGACCAACTTCTAGACGCGGTTTGGCAAGAAGCGCTGCTTATGGGGAATACCAGACGACATCGAACTACAAGACGGCATCATCGCTATGTCGTCTCGCCGTCGCTTCGTCGCCGCGGCTATCGAACGCGAGATCTTCGCCCACATCACCTCCCGCTCGCTGCCGGAGCCCGGCCTCGTCTGCGGAAAGGTTTGCTGATCGTGGGAATGGTCACGTCAGTCGTGCTCTTGGGGCTGTATCTGCGATCGGCCGACGTCGGCGTTGTCCGGAGATGGCTCTCAGCGCTCCATCCGGGTGCCGAGAGCCGTGTGGTTCAACCACCGCTCATCGCGCAAGAGCAAGAACCGTTCTTCCCTCAGCCCGGCCCTTCGAACAGTATCGCCCTAATTCATGTCGTGAAGCGTGGGGATACCCTCGGTTCGATTGCTGAGCGCTATAGCCTCCCGTCAACTACAGTAGAACAGCTTCATCGAGGCCTTGCCGAGCTCGGCACCAAAGAAGCAATTCCTACTCAGCTGCACGAGGGGCAGGTGCTCGAGATGCGGCTCGGCACCGACGGACTACTGCGCGGCTTGACGACAGAAGTAGATGCGGCGCGCAAAGTGACCGCCCGTATCGACGCCAATGGTGTTGTGAGCACCGCCATCGAAGAGCTTCCGAAGCGCTCCGCTGAGCGAATGGTGGCCGGTCTGGTTGAAAGCTCCTTTGCGGCTGCGGCCAAGCAAGCAGGGGTGTCGTATGAAGTGGTTGACGACCTTGTCGATTTATTCAGCAACCGCGTGTCTTTTCACCGAGATTTTCGTAAGGGAGATCGCTTCAGCTTGATCTATCGCGATACCGTGTTGGAAGACGGCACTTCCTTGAAACCGGGCCCGATCCTGGCCGCCGCACTGCAAATCGGCGGTAAGAATCTAGTCGCGGTTCGCTACGTCGGCAGCGATGGAGTGGAACGCTATTTCGACGAGCGCGGGGAGCTAATTGGAAACAGCTTCCTTCGTTATCCGCTGAAGTTTTCGCGAATTTCGAGTTATTTTACGACTTCGCGCTTTCATCCCGTGTTGAAGCGGCGTCGTCCGCACAATGGGGTCGATTTTGCAGCACCCACCGGCACACCGGTTCGAACCGTAGCGGATGGAAAAGTGTCATTTGCCGGAAAGAAAGGCGGAGGCGGGCTGACGATCAAGATCCAACACAACGACCGATACTCGACCGCGTATCTGCACCTGTCGAAGATCGCCAAAGGGCTTCGCAAAGGCAGTACTGTCAAGCGAGGAGAAGTTATCGGTGCGGTCGGCATGACCGGCCTCGCAACCGGACCTCATCTGCACTATAGCCTCTATGACCGTGGAAAATATGTCGATCCGCTCAAGGCGGAGCTCCCGAACGTGGAAGTCTTGGGCAAGGGCACGAAAGTCGCTCCCGAGTATCTGCGCCGGGTGCTGTTCACGCTCGAGCACTATCAGAAAATCGACCTGAGCAACTTTTACTGGGGGTAGCGGTGGTGCTCATGCTGAGCGCCACGAAGAAACGTGCCTTCCATAACGCTAGTGCCTAACGCTAGAATAGCGCATGCCTCCCCTTCCTGATGTTACGGTAAATGTGCGAAACCTCGCTGTCGGCGGCGCCGGTGTGGGCGAGGTGATCGCTCAATCCGACGGCAAAGATGAGCTGCTCGGCATCACTGCATTCGTGCCCTTCGCCGCAGTTGGCGAGGTGGTATCCGCTCGGGTAACGCAGCACAAGGAGCGGTATCTCAAGACGCAGCTTCTTCAAGTCGAAACGCCAGCTGCCGAGCGGGTCGCTCCTACGTGTCCCTACTATACGGTGTGTGGCGGCTGCGAACTACAACACATGTCCTACTCCGGCCAGCTTGCCGCCAAGACGGAGATGATCGCCGGGGCTCTTCGTGCTGCCAAAAGCAGTTCTCAAGTGCTTCAAGCGCTCAAGCCCGTGGTGCCTGGGGAGCCGTACTCGTACCGGCGGCGAGTGACGCTCCACATCGACTCATCCGGAAAAGTCGGCTTCTACCGGGAGCAGTCGCGGTCCGTGGTGGCAATCGAGCAATGCCCGGTATCGGTGCCGCCGATCGACGAAGTGCTACGTAACGTGCAGGAGCTGGGTCGACGGCTTCAGGGAAAGATTAGCTCCCTGCTGCTGGAGGCGGATGCCAAAGGGCTCGTCGCGGTGCTGAAGTCACCATACGATCTGACGCCGACCGAACAAACTGCCATCCTCAACTCCGTCCGCGATTTCTTGCCGAACGTGTCACTGATGGGGGGTGAGCGGGAGGTCGGGGGGCTAGGGCGACAGATTTTGGAGTTGCCGCTGAATGACGGGGCAACGACCACGTTGCGTGTTCCGGCGGGGGCTTTCTCCCAGGTCAACTGGGGCATCAACTTGAAATTGATCCGGCGGGTCATCGACAGCGCGAACCTT
>JAGRAW010000357.1 GCA_020434415.1 Bdellovibrionales bacterium | reverse complement strand
CCTGCTTCTTCATCGCTTGCCGGATGTGTATTCCTGCCCGGTGGTGACCGAAGAGCGGATGCTGCCGCTGGCAGAGCGGCAAAGTTCACGAGCGCTGTGGGTCGTCGATCCCTTGGACGGAACGCAGAACTTCATCAATCGTGACGGCGAATTCTCGATCAACATTGCGCTGCTTGTTGACAACACTCCGGTCCTCGCAGCCATCGCCGTACCGGCAACCCTCACGGTCTATCTTGGAGCTGCAGGCATTGGCGCTTGGAAGGCGGTGCAGGGGTCATGCGAACCGCTCGCTCCTACACAAGTCGACGGCGACATACGAGTCGTTGACAGCAAGCTTCCAACCGCAGGCGGACGTGAAGCTACAGAACGTTTCTGCCGACTGAATGGCATCGACGCGGCGCAAGTCGCTCGGGTCGGGTCGGCAGCTAAACTCGCCTACCTCGCTGAAGGAAAGTTCGATCTTGCTCTTCGGTATGACCGGCTCTGGGAGTGGGATGTGGCCGCTGCTGACTGCATCTTGAACGCTGTCGGTTGCTCGCTGTTGAATATTGATACCGGACTTCCCATCTCTTACAACTCGACCGAGAGCATGGAGCTACCGGGCTTCATCGCAGCACAACAGTGGATCTCGCTTTCGCAGCTCGATTCCGACGAAGCCTGATTTGCTGCACCCGACAGTCAGTCCTTCAGCCAAGCGACGGTATCCCCCGCTTCTCCACCCTCTTTCAGCATCAGGTCATCCCCGCACTCAGCTTCCGCTAGTCCCGCTCCTCTTCCTCATGCTGTGTACAATCCTTTTGGCCGCTTTCCGCAGTTTTGCGACGTCTCTAGGCGCCCAACTGGCCCTCCAATCCATTGGAATGTCGAGCAATTTCTGCACAAGCAGCCTCCTTGGAGGGAGAGGAGCGCATTGATTTCGTCAGCTTTAAATTCAGTTTACCCCGGCCTAAATTCTGACGATTTTACTTAATGTGGCATGCGACAAGGGACTGCTCGACCAGTGGACTCGCGCGTGACGCTAAGCTGTACGTGGCGGAACGGATGCCGATCACAATAAGTAGTAATATCAGTGCGCTTCGAGCTCAGCGGGATCTAGCAAAGAGTTCAAAGGCTCTCTACTCCGTGTTTGACCGACTCTCGAGCGGGCAACGGATCAACCGCGCCTCTGACGATGCCGCCGGACTGTCCATCGCCGAATCCCTCCGGAGCGATGTCCGCATACTCAACCAAGGGCTGAGAAACGCGAATGATGGACTGAGCGCGATCCGGATCGCCGATGGTGCTCTTGCCGAACTGACACTGATTGTCACCCGCATCACCGAGTTGGCCGAGCAGTCGGCCAACGGCGTCAATTCGACTGCGCAGCGCGCGGCGCTGGATCAGGAGGCACAAAAGCTCGCCGATGAATTTGCGCGGATTGCCGACACGACCTCGTTCAACAACATTCGACTGCTCGACGGTAGCGTGGCCGAGATTCAGGTCCAAGTAGGGACATCGAGCGTCGTCCATTCTCGCTTGCAAGTTGCGCTAGTCTCGGGCGCGACTCAAGTTGCCGGTGACGGCACGTTTAAGGCAAGCACCAGCTTTGCGCTGACTCAGAACGCGTTCGATGTGATCGAAGGTGACTTCGATGGAGACGGCGACCTTGATCTGATTTCCGAACAGCGACTTCTGACAAACGACGGTACCGGTAGCTTTACCGTGAGCAACAACACCGTTCCTGGGGTCTACCTGAAAACAGCCGACCTCGATGGCGACGGGAACCTCGACATTATCGGCACATCCGAGTTGGACGACACGATTCGCATCAGTCTTGGTGTTGGCGACGGCACCTTCAAGGCGAATACTTCGTTCGCCACTAACGACCGCCCTTACAACTTCGACGTAAAGGACCTGAATGGTGACGGCAAGCTCGATCTGGTAATCGCCGCCGAGGGTACTCAGCAAGTGTTCAGTGTCTTGATGGGCAATGGCGACGGCTCTTTTGCAGTGAATGTCAGTTACAATGTGGGCGCCATCACAGCGGACGTAGCGCTTGCCGACATCAACGGCGACGGCAAGCTTGATGCCGTCACCGCCGGAACGCATCTCAAGTTGAGCCTTGGCACCGGGAGCGGGACGTTCCAGGCGGCGACGACCCTACAAACGAGCGGCGGCGCGGACTATGTCCAAGTCGCGGTGGGTGACGTGAACAACGACGGCTTCGTCGATGTCGTCGCCGCCGCCCGCAACACCGACACTATTGATCTGCTGTTAGGGTATGGCGACGGCACGTTCAAGGCGCGGATCACGCACAGTATCGCTGCATTCGCGACCGATCGAGGCGAGCTGCAACTCTCTGACCTGAACGCAGATGGATTCCTGGATGTGGTTACAGCGCTTCACAGCACTACCTCAGCACAGGTTCTTCTCGCGCAGAACAACGGTAGCAGCTTCGCCGCCGCGACAAACTTGGTGGCCGGAGGAGCACCGCGCGGAGTGGTCATTGCTGATTTCAACGGCGATGATGCCTTGGACATCGTTACCGGAAATGGCATCGCTGGAACTAGCGTAAGCATCTTTCTCGCCAACACGCAGATTGTTTCCGGAATGCCGGACTTCGAGCTGCTGACTCAGGACGGCGCGCGTGCGACGCTGGAGTCGATGCGGGAGCTCTTGGCGGAGCTTTCCTCAGGCAGAGCGTCACTAGGTGCTGCAGAAGCACGACTGACTACTGCCATCGCCAACAATCAGGTTACCGGAGAGAATGCAGAATCAGCCCGGAGCAGCATCGTGGACGCAGACATTGCGATGGAGGCAGCGAGCCTGGTTAGGGTCAGCATTCTACAAGAGGCCGGCGCCGCAGTTCTTGCCCAGGCGAACCAACAAACCGCGTTAGCGCTTGCGCTGCTTCGATTCGAGCAGTAGGGGGAATCTCACCAAAGAACAGGCAGAAAGCACTACCGGCTCACTCACGCCAGGCAGCACCAAGCAGCATTCCGGAAGTTGCCTTCCTCCTACCGGCGGGGCGACGGAGATGGCGATGGGGCGGGCTGTGCCACGCACCCTCTACTATTGCCGGGATTACGCTCATCGATGCAACATTCTCGTCCGTTTGCCATTCGCCCCTCATCCGGGCCGCCACAAAATGCCTGACCGGCAAGGGCACATGAGGACATCAGATCGTTGCGGCTTGGCCTCGGACAGCCTGCCGGTTGTCGCGGCGGATTATAGAGGCACGACTCCATGCACGAACAGCATGAAGCGGAGCTTGCGCCGCTATTTCGGGCGCAGGCGCAGTTTGACACCTGCCATTTTGTCGAGTCACTGAGAAAATCAGCGCACATCTGCCTGCACCCTGCAGAATTCGGGCGACGTCGACAATACTGTTCTATCGCGGGCTTGATGCAATTCGCACTGACGGCATAGGCCGGCTCCTCGATGCAGGCAGCAGAACCACGGTAATCGCCAGGGCACCATTGTTGAAACATGTGATACGCTTCGTGTCGAACGGTACAGCAGGCTGACAAGGCAGCAAAGTCGGGATTATCTAGATCTAGCTGACAGCTCCTGCGATATAGCGAACGGGTATTTTCAATTGGGTTCAGCCCCAGAGAGTCACAGATTCCGTCGCTCACCCACATCGTGCACCCGCCACCCCCATAGCCGTCGATACCCATGCGAGCTGCGCAAGCACTGGCGTAGCCGTGACAGACGGAGCGAATAGTTCCGCTATCTACGCACATGATTCTTGCACTTTCGCATGGAGGCTCGCACAGCGGTGCTCTAGGGCTCGGCGTGGGTGAAGGCGAAGGCACCGGCGTTTGAGCAGCACTTGAGGCGACGGCACCAAGTGCTATAGCGATCAGAAGCACACACTTCTGGACATGTTTTAGACGTAGCATCTTCACCTACCTCGATTCGCACAGGCGAGCGTAGTCAACGAAGTCGCTCGTCATTCAGAAGGGTTTCCCGTTATTATGCTCAAGCAACAAACCTTGTGACTTTGCAGAGAACAGGAATGCCGGAGGATGAATTGCCAAACACCTGCTGCTCGACGCAGCAACCCAGCAGGTGCTCGACTGGATCTCGAAATGCCGCTCCGATTCTGACGGAGGCTTTCCCTACGTCACTGACCTTTGCGGCGTGTTTCTGACCAATTACATCAATCCCCTCGTCGTTACCTGCAACGACTTCGAGGAACCGGAGGCTCATGAGTGGACGGAAGACGACCTAGAAACGCTGGACCCCTTGATTTCGGAGCGTCTTTGCAGCGTGTTCTTTTCTAACCTGAAGAAATACGGATCCTTCCCGCCTGAACTTCGCGCCTATTGCGAAAGCGGGTTCATTCTAGCCGAAGCCGGCAGCCCGGAAGGCACACTGCTAGGACTACTGGAAAATCCTAGGAACGACCCTCTCGCCAACTGCTACAAACGGGAAAGCTTGTACACGTTGAACGGTCAGTCGGATCGCAACACACGGTCTTCTCCCAGCAAGTGAACCCGTGCTCGTCGACCCAAGTC
>JAGRAW010000356.1 GCA_020434415.1 Bdellovibrionales bacterium | reverse complement strand
AGCTACAAATCTCTCTGATAGCCTGTCGCCAGGGAAGAATACGTATGTCATCGATTTTCTCCTCTCGCTTTGCATTGCAAATTACAAGTGGAATGGCGTTGGGTATGTCAGGCGCGAGGGTTTTTAGGTTTTTTATATGCCTTGCATCGATGCGCTCCGATGATTTTATCTCACAAGCGAATACTCGACTTTTTCCAATCTCGACAATAAGGTCGATCTCTTGACTATCAGAGACATTGAGATACGACAGCTTGAACTGTTTTTCTTTGTAATGAAGCTGTTTGTGAATTTCGTTTACGATAAGAGATTCAAACAATCTTCCATAGCCATATGAGCGAGGGGTTAGTGGCTCGTCGATAAGTTGCGACAGAGTGCGAACCACTCCGGTATCAAAAAAGTAAAACTTTTTGGCATTTCGTTGTTGCTTGCGAACAGACCGAGAATACGCGGGGAGATGGAACCCAAGAAGCGTATCTTCGAGTATGCCAAAATAGCGGCTAACGGTCTTTGGGTCCGAGTCAATATCTCTCGCGAAGTTGCTATAATTTATCATCTGAGTGTCTGCGCTCGCCGCGACTTCTAGAAATCTTCGAAATGGAGGCAGATTTCTCACAATCTGTTCCGCAATAATTTCCTCTGCCAGATAGGTTTGAGTATAGGCCTTCAAATAGCGGCGTTTACTTATCTCGTCGTGATAATGAAATATCTCCGGTAGTGAGCCATATTGAAGAACTGAGGTTAACTGGAAGTCGTCTCCGAGTTCACGCTCCGAAAGAGAAAAGAGATTGAATACAAACGCTCTTCCCGCAAGCAGGTTTGCTCCCCCGCGCTTTAGTTTTCGTGCGCTCGACCCAGTTAATGCAAAAATAAATTCCTTTTTGTTGATACGCTGATGAACAATCTCAAGAAGCGAAGGGACTTTTTGAATCTCATCAATAACAACGACCGACTTCTTACCCTTAAGCGCATCTAGAATTTGATTAAACTGTCCCGGGTGGGCGCTCAATCGACTTTCAAGTTCGGGATCGAGCAAATCAATAAACTCAGCCTCCTCGGCGGAAAAAGTTCGACTGAGTAGTTCCGTTTTCCCCGTGCCCCCTTGCACCAAAAAGGAAAAAAGATCGATTTTTCGGTAGGTTAATGGCCCTGTGGTACATGTGCCAAATAATAGCATTAAATTTGGCACATGCCCTAGCGTTATGTTGGAGCCTGGGAGAGCTGTGTTTTTAGACGGTTTACGGAGGTATCCGTCCGGCCAATCGCTAGGCCAAGTTATATTAGCAGTGTTTCCGGCTCGGTAAGCGTATGAGCGTTCAATTGGCTGAAAGCAAACCTCATTTTGGCTCCTGTGAGCCTACTCCGGGCCGCCCCTTTTTGCTTCGAGCAGCCGTTAAATCGCGCATATTGCGGATGCTGAGCGTCGGTAGTCACGGGAGGCTGGAGCCTGAAAGGCGCTCTTATAGGCTGAGCGGCATAGTACAGCGCCGCCGCCGAAAGGCAGCCGTTTCAAATCGTTCGCTGGTGGAACTCCGCAGAGCAGCGGATCGACCTCATAGACGCGCTTGATTGCGCGCGCCCATGATGTCGACGGCCTGACCTCCGGCGGGAGAGCTTCGCTTCGAAGAAGCATGGTCTGGAATCGCTCTTCTGCGCGTTTCGCCCCGCGTGAGCGCGAAGAGTAAACTCCCATGTAACGAACCGTTTGCTCGAAGACCCGGGGGATGTGCTGAGACAGCCGGGCGAGAAACTCTAAGGGCGAGAAGCTCTGCTCGCCCCCGTCATCAGTGCGGTAGCAGACAATCGGTTCAAGTCCCGTATCGTCAATTCTCAGCCGCTCAAGTGAAAGCGGGCACTTCTTCAGGTAGCGAGCGAGAAAGAGCCGGGCATTTTCATCTTCAGCGGTGATCTCATCAGCTGCGTGCACGCTGAAGCCCGAGTGTTCCCAGGAGAGCATGTTTTCAACAGTCGCCGAGTCGATAAGCTCATGCCCGAGGAGAGCGTCGAAGACTTTCCGCCGGAAACGCGCAACGTTGTTTCCGAACATCGCTGCCGTGCTCCGGCTCGTCACGGCGATTCTCGCTGAAATCCACGAGGACTGGATGACCGCGCCGATGGCTTACGTCAGCATGAAGTAGAGAGGAGGAGCACGACCCTGGATCGAGAATTTACCAAACCTGCCGGCAGAGGGTCGGGGTCGTTCTTCCATCGTCGAAATGCCCAGCAATGCCGCCGGTTTGGCCGCCGAATTTCTTGCAGCAGAGGCGCTGGGTGAGCCGCAGCCCGTCAGCGCCGAGACTCGCCGCGTCGTGACGCTAATTGCTAAGCAGCTCCATCGCCCGGGCCAAGTCCTTCTGGTCGATGATCATCATCACTTCATTCCAGCAGCTCATCTCTTCGATGATGTTGATGTTGCTTCCGGCGAAGAGGCGATACAGATGCGCGACGACGCCGCTGGTGGTTTCCAGCGATTGACCGAACAGCATCGCTATTTGAACTACGTCTTTGGCTACACGCAGCAGCCGACTGGCGGCAAGACGTCGCACGTGGGGTAAGTGCTCCGCGTTCGTGATCACCGTCAGGGAGGCTTCGCCCTCGATGAGATTGAAGTCCCCTCCCTCTTCTCGGATTAACGTCTGTAGCTCGAGTCGTTTGGCGAGACTCCAGGACGGTTCGACCGTGGCGACGATCAGCTTTGTCCGGACGCGCACCTTTGCGCTGGTGATTAGCTTGCGGACGCGTGCCTCATGGGAGGCTCGAGCACGTTGCTTCGAGCGATACCGGCGGCACGCGATGAGCACGGCATCGAAAGCATCGACATCGGCATGGGCGCAGATCTCGCGGGCCAGGGCCGACAGGTTGATCAGGTTTCGCTCGAGGCAGTCGGCGACACTGGGATGCTCCCGGAGATAACGCTGGGTAATTTGCGTGGCGGGAAGGGTGCTCATGGCAGCTTCAGCTTCGTGTGGATGTGATGCGACCTCAGTCGAGGGGGAATATGCCTAATTTTTACTATTTTGTCCAAAATGGGACAGTCGTGTTCTTTTCTTGTCGCTCTTCGGACAGCATCGACGGCTGCGGTATTTACGAAACGTTTAGGGGGCTTATATGTAATGCCGACGTTGTCACGGAAAGCGTCCGGTCGCCCTGTCGCCTCGCGAATCGAGATGCTTCACAGCTTTCCGTTCCCCAACCGATTCAGCTCTTTTTCAGGCTCTCAGCTACAACAAGTGCTGGGCCCAGCAAGTGCATGGGTAGTGCGATGCAGTGTTTCTCGGGACGAGCGTCCCCCGAGATGCTGCGGTTTGAAAGGTTATTGGTAGCGAACTCAGTATATTTCCGGACGACTGCTAGTTGGAAATCTCTAGCCGGGAGCTGAATTTCATGGGCTCACCCCCCAGGACTTCAGCTCCCGGTTAATTTCTTCCTCTCTTACGACACTCCGGAAAGGAGTCTACTATGTCCGCTACGCTTGCTTGTGCGCTGTTTGATGCATCGATTGGGGCAGCTTTGACACCCGCATTTAAAAAGTGTCGGGTGCACGGTTACGAGCTCAGCCTCAGTCCAACCGACAGCCAGATTGGCCGATGGGCCGGCTTCTTCGGCGACCAACTGTTGCTCGGTGCCTCGGGGAAGTCTACCTCAGCGCCGAACCTGGATGCGATTGATCAGGCCGTGACAACGCGGGTCAGCGCAAGGGTTCAGCGCCTCGATTGGGTCGATTGCGGTAGAAAGGCGCCACTCGACCTCAGGAGCTTGGTGCCTGTCGGCACTAGGCTCTTTTTCGCGGATGCAAATCCGTCAGATACTATCTGCTCTTCGCTGCAGAAGTTCGCCGAAACGCTTCGACCCCGGCGGAGATTGCAGAGACTTGAGTGTCCTGCGGGCGGCCCGCTACGTAGTCGTCTCGCGCCCCTTAGCCGCCGACACGTACTAGTCGACGACTGGGCGCGAAAGCAAGTAGAGGTTGGCACACTTGAAGACGAAGGCTATACGCTGATTCGGCTTCCCGATGGAGAGAGTGCCGCCAACGTAATTTGGGTCAACAGCGTGGAAGGCGAAGCGCTGCTTGTGCCTTCCTACGCTGAGAAACTGGTCCAGACGCTCGAGGCGAACCGCCTTCCTGTTGTTGTTGTCGAGACTCCGCAGTTCCCCAACGGCGCGGCTTTGTCGGACTACATCCTGACGGCGAGCATTCAGGACTGATGAACCCCCAGGGGGCAGCTCCTTTCGTTCTCGTCGAGTGCTGTGTAGAGACGGTTTGACGCAAGGTCGCCCCCTCTTTGCGGAGCGTTTTTTCAAACCGCCGTCTCTACCATTTGCGCACTACTTTGTAGCGACCGCCGCTATTGCTTACCGCACATACTCCAGCAGCAACCATTCGCCTCGTGCGACCGCCGTTACAGGCTGTTTCTGAACTCGTTCTATGAACTCCTGCTGTTCGCTCACCAGTAGGCCGGAGAGCAAAAGCGAACCGCCGTCGGCAACTCGTCGCAGCAGCTCCGGCCAGAGCTGGTA
>JAGRAW010000355.1 GCA_020434415.1 Bdellovibrionales bacterium | reverse complement strand
ACCTCATCGAGGCTACCGTCGTGTATGGCATCGATAATTGCTCGCGTATAGCGAAGCTTGATTCGCGAACCGGTGCCGTGCGCTCCACCGGTCCAACCGGTATTGACCAACCAAGCCGATGACCGGTTCTGCCGCATCTTTTCGGCAAGCAGCTCGGCATACTTGCTTGGGTGCCACACCATGAACGCCGCGCCGAAACACGCGGAGAACGTTGCTTCCGGCTCGGTGACACCCTGCTCCGTGCCCGCCACCTTCGCAGTATACCCGCTAATGAAGTGATACATCGCTTGCTCCGGCGTAAGTTTGCAGACCGGAGGCAGCACGCCAAAAGCATCGCAAGTTAGCAGAATGATGTTCTTGGGGTGCCCGCCGGTGCACGGTAACTTCGCGTTGGGTATGTACTCGATCGGGTAAGATACTCGGGTATTCTGGGTAATCGAATCGTCATCGTAGTCGATCTCCCGGTCTTCTTGGTCGTAGACGACATTCTCGAGCAGTGCCCCAAAGCGAACCGCTTGGAAAATCTCCGGCTCCGATTCCTCCCGCAGTCCAATACATTTGGCATAGCAGCCGCCTTCGATGTTGAATACACCGTCGTCGGTCCAGCAGTGCTCATCATCCCCGATGAGCTTCCGGCGGGGATCCGCGGAGAGGGTTGTCTTCCCTGTCCCTGACAAGCCAAAGAACAAGCTGACATCCCCACCATCACCCTCGTTCGCTGAACAGTGCATCGAAAGCACACCCGCCTTGGGCATGAGATAGTTCATAACCGTGAAGACACCTTTCTTCATCTCCCCGGCGTATTCAGTGCCAAGAATAACCATCTGCTTCTGCTCGAAGCTCAAGGCAATGCTCGTGGCGGACGTCATCTCTTCCGTAAAGCGGTTGGCAGGGAATCGGCCGGCATTCAACACCACGAAATCGGGCTCCCCGAATGACTCCAGTTGCTCCGCGGTCGGGCGGATCAGCATGTTGTACATGAACAGCGCGTGGTACGCGCGAGAACAAATTATGCGGACTTTGAGCTGATACTTGGGATCCCAACCGGCATAGCCGTCGACGACATACAAGGCGCGCCGGGTATTGAGGTAGTCTATCGCTCGCCAAAGATTGATCTGAAACACACGCTCGGACAGAGCGATATTGACGTTCCCCCACCAGATGTTCTGCGCGGAGTCCGGGTGTTCGACAATCCGCTTGTCGCCAGGGCTCCTCCCGGTCTTGGCGCCGGACGTGACGGCAAGTGCGCCGGGTGCAGTAATCGCCGAACCGAGTTCATTTCTAAGCGCTTCTTCGTACAACTTGGCCGGAGCTAAGTTACGAAACACCGTAGGCACATTGATGTGCTGTTTCTCTAAACTGAAATTCATGAGGAGATCCTGTCTGTCTTCGTCTCAAGCAAATGCTGTTACCGAGCCTACCGAAAGCTAACTCCGTGCAACCTAACTCCGTCGAAACTGACCTTGTAGAAAATGACCCGGGGCAACTTCGGTTATCGATTTTCCTGTATAGCAAGATATCCCGCACCTACTGACGCTTCTCAACGCAGACGTGTAAGGGGTATATCCGCACCTGGATTCGGAATTATAACGATTGCTTATCGTCCAGTCCAGAGCGACGGAACGCCACCTAAGTTTCGACCGACTAGGACATCTTCGCGTTGCGGCAGTCGCAGATACACGTTCGACTGTTCTGCTGCGGATAGGCAGTGTTACGAATGCACAAGCGCTACTCGAATATCCATCACATTGGTCGAGGTCGGGCCGGTTACGAACAACCCGCCGGTGGCCGCGAGAAACGGATAAGCGTTATTGTGTTCGAGGAACTCGTTCGGGTGCAGACCTTGCGCCACCGCTCGTTCATAGACTTTACGGGAAGCCCACCCTCCGGCCGCATCGGTCGGCCCATCTTCACCATCAGTCCCACCTGAAAGAACAACAAGGTTGCGCAAATCTGCCCCCCAGAGCGCACTCAACGCAGCGAGGGCAACTTCTTGGTTCCGTCCGCCCTTCCCTCGTCGAGCGGCAAGCTCGACTGTGGGCTCGCCACCACTGAGAATGCAGGTCGGAGCCGTCCTCTTTTGTCTGAGTTCGAGCACTTGCTCGGCTAACGCACGTCCTACATCTCGGGCGATGCCACGAACCGACGAACCGTTCGAGATAACACGAAAGCCCAGCTCCGAAGCCCGTCGTGCGGCAGCTTCCAGTGCCAGCGCGTTGTTGCCGATGATGTGGTTCGAAATGGTATCCGGCAACGCCGAATCTTGCACTCCGCTGCTCGCGCGGCGCTGCAGGTACGCCAACACCGTAAGCGGCGCAGCGCCGTGCCCACACCGTCGTGCAATTACGGCCAATGCGTCAGCGGCAGTTGTCGAGTTCGGCACCGTCGGGCCGGAGGCGATGATGTCGAGCGGATCGTCGATAACATCCGAGAGGATGAGGCAGATGGTCTTTCCCGCTCTCGACGCTCGGCCCAAACCACCGCCTTTGATACGGGATATGTGCTTTCGCACGGTGTTCATCTCCTGAATATCCGCGCCACCGTCTTCGAGTAGTCGGGTAATCAGTAGCTTGTCTTCCAGCGAAATCTGCGGCGGAGGGGCAGGTAGCAATGCGCTTCCTCCTCCTGACAGGAGAACGACGCAGAGATCCTGGGGGCCGAGCTCGCCAACCATCCTTAGGATCTGCTCGGCGCCATATGCGCCTTCGGCACACGGCTTGTTAATCCCCGATGGCCGTCCGCCGTGAAGCGTAATTCGCTGGAGAGGCCTCACACAATCATTGGGGACGTTGACCCAACCGGAGAGCTTCGCCAAGAACGGTTCGGTCAGCGCGGCCTCGAACGTCGCTGCCATTTCAGCACCCGCCTTCCCTCCGCCGACGACGACCAGGCGCCCCACCTGCTTGAGATCGAAAGTCTCATCACAAAGAATAAGGGTGTCCGGTGTGCAGTACACATAGCTGCCCAAGAGCGAACGTGGTCGAACCGCTTCGACACCGGAATCCCAAATTATTCGAGCTGCAGAGACCAGTCCCATCGCACGGAACTGTTCCATAGGCAGGTCCTAAAGAGCAAGAGCGGCGGTCATCGCTTGCTCAATAGGCCTAGTCTTTCTATAGGTAGTGGGCTGTATAACTACCCGATGAACTTCAGCTACAGTGTCTATTTTTTCCTTGCTGTCTCCATTTTCTTTGCTATCTCCTTCGTCTCCTTCCGTCTTGCTTATTGCCGTCCCCGGTTTCGGAGATGTGCTACTCGCGACCCCGCTCATTCGTTCGATACGACAAGCGCACCCCGGTTGCCGTCTGAGCGTACTTGTTCGAGAGGGTCGGGAGTCTATGCTCGAAGGAAATTCGGACGTGGACGCAATTGTGCACCTGCCGAAAAGACCAAGCATTCGTGACGAAATCGCGCTGTTTACCCGCCTATTTAGACGGTTCGATCTCGTGTTCTCGACCTCACCGTCGGACCGCTCTTTCGGAAATACACTGATGGCGGGGGGGAGGCGGTTCGCCGTGCGTCCCCCCATGGAGCCAAAACACTGGTGGAAGCGACTCTGCCCGGTGCGAACACTTACGCAAGACGGTTCGACCAACGTGGTGGAACAGAATTTACGACTTGCTGAACTGGCCGGCATTCCCCGCATACCCATCGTCGTCCCGCCGCACTCAGCGGATGCCGAGCAACACCTCCGAGCGTTGCTTCCGTTCAACTTTCGCACTACTCCGTACTGCGTCGTACATCTGCTCCCTAGCACCATCTACAAGCGATGGCCCTTGCGTGAATGGAGCAAGGTGATCAATGTATTGCGAAACGCGGGGTTGCAGGTTGTCTTGACGAGCGGCCCGTTACCGACTGACGTCGCGTATGTTCGCGAAGCCAAAGCCTCGTTCGCTAGTGACGTAATAGAAATAGCCGGACGCCTCTCTTTCGGAGTTCTGACGACACTACTGAAAAGCGCGGTGTGCTATCTCGGACCGGACACCTCGGTGACACACCTCGCCGCCGCTTGCGGCACACGCACAGTCGCACTCTACGGCCCGACGAATATCAGAAAATGGGGAGTGTGGCCGTGCGGCTATCAGGGCTCGGAGCCACCCTTCACAGGAGCAACGCAAGTAGAGGAGCATGGTAACGTGCTGCTCTTGTCGGTGCCCTGCCGGTGCCCCGATATTAGAAGAGTGTGCAACGTGAGCCTCGCTTTCGAGAGCGCTTGCATGCGTACTCTCCCTGCCGAGCTCGTCATTGAGCAGCTAGAGCGTTTCCTTCCCTGCTCGGAAGAAAGTGGTTGGAATCAAAACGCTGCGTTTTCACCGAGTTGACGAAGCAGGAGGCGATGCAGTGGCTACTCTGTCCTCTGAGATACCTACTGGAGTTGTTGTGCGGAACACGGCGACTCGTTGTTTCTCGTAGTCTTCGACCATACCAAGCAGCAAGTGGCGTCGCTGATCGTCCCGCGCTTCAACGCGAACACTGCGCTGTACCGGCAGACATCCTAGCCGCAGCTTTATTCTACCTAATAC
>JAGRAW010000354.1 GCA_020434415.1 Bdellovibrionales bacterium | reverse complement strand
AGTCGCCATTTCGGCAAAGCCGAAACGGGACTAGTGCTGCGCCGAGGAAAATCGCTCTCGCTTCCGGCAAAGGAATTCATCAAGCTGGTCACGAAACAGCACCAGCCGTAGCGTACGCTACCCGAAAGCTGCCCACGGGCTATCCGTCGATTCGGCGATTCCCTTGAAGCTCAGTCTTGCGCCACGCCGCCAATGATTTTGGCGAGCAAGCATTTTTTGCTACGAACGGCTCACGGCAGCTAATCGAGCACTGCACTGCGGACACCGCATTTCACTGCCGACCACCATGGACAAGTCGTTATCCGAGCCCAGGTCGGCGTGCCAATGACAATGGGGACAATCCATAGTGTCGCGGTCACCGTCATCGTAGTATTTGACCAAAATGGTATTGCCCCGCTGATAAGCCTTCACGCAGGGGCCTGGTTCGGGAGCTGCTGTCGAAAACATGCTGGTAGTCAGGTTAGGCATAGCTATCTCCCCTCGCTTTTCAAGCCCTCAACTCGCCCGGTTTGAACTACACTATCATTTCGGCTTCACGCTTCGCTCATTGATTCGCTAAATCAGGCTATGAACGGTGCTCATAAAGCCGAAGGGCTGGCCGGACAAGTTCCGCTTTGACGGAGCACGAAATAGTCGGATCGACCTTTCGCGCCCTCCGGTGGCGGAGACCGTCTGGATTTCGGAAAATGCAGCCCTCGCTTCGGGGTTCCTCATCCGAGCACCCCGGCGCACGGGTTGGCGCTCAGAGAATACAACAAAGTTTGTCAGAAACTAAAAGAAGCTTCGACAAACCACCACAGTATTTGATATTTTCGCCCAGCTTTTCTTATGGTGACCACCTAGTACGAATCCATGGCCTCCGGCGCCCCTCTCCTCACCCTAGCGTTCCACCAGTGCAGCTTTACGCACGGGACCCGACTCGGTCGGGGGCCTTCCTTAGCAGGGGACACGTCGCGATATGGCCGATGAGGTCACCACTTCCCCGTCAACTTCCAAGTCGAACGGTTCGGGCAACCAGACGTCGAACGATCCGCTAATCGGCGCCGTCATCGGCAAGAAGTATCGAGTCGTCGAGGTGCTCGGTCGAGGTGCGATGGGCACAGTCTACAAGGCAGAGCACTCGTACATGGATCGCATCGTCGCGCTGAAGATGCTGCACGCTCATCTGGTGCATGACGAAGAATCGCTCCGACGATTTCAGCATGAGGCACGAACCGCGAGCCGAATATCTCACCCCAACGCGGTAACGCTGTACGACTTCGGGATTGATGAGAGTCGCCCCTACCTGGCAATGAAGTTCGTCCAGGGAAAAACATTGCGACAACTCTTGGCTGAAGAAGGTCCACTACCCCTACCCAGAGTGCTGCACTTTCTCCACCAAGTGGGAGGAGCGCTCGAACAGGCGCATCAACTGGGAATCGTGCACCGCGATCTGAAGCCGGACAATATCATGATAACCGTCCGACCGGACGGACTGGAATGGGCGGAAGTGCTCGACTTCGGGATTGCGAAAGTGCGAAGCCCCGAAGGCGAGCAGGGTATGAGCCTCATCACGCAGACCGGCATCGTGATCGGCACGCCACAGTACATGTCCCCGGAACAAGCCTTGGTACGGCCGCTCGATAGTAGAGCCGACATCTATTCGCTTGGCGTCATCACGTACGAGATGTTGGCCGGACAGGTCCCCTTCCGCGCGGAGTCACTGCTTGAAATGCTGATGCAGCATATCAATGATCCGCCGACCTCCTTGCGGAAGTGCAAACCTGAATTGAACATTCCGCGAGAAGTGGACCGGGTGGTGCTGAAGGCGTTGGCAAAAGATCCCGCCGAGCGCTATCAGGATGTGCGAGAGTTTGTCGAGGCGTTCACTACCGCAGCCACTGTATTGCCGACGCCGCTCAAACTACCGCAACCACGACTTCTCGTGTACTCCGGCGCCGCCTTAGCGATCCTTTCGGTCGGAGCATTGGGGTTCTTGACCCTGTCCAGTGAAGACCGAGTGGAGCAAGCAAGCACGATTGAAACCCGCCGTGTTGCTTCGATGAGCATTACCTCCGAGCCGGAAGGGGCAGAGGTCGTGCTGAACGGGGAGCGGCAAGCGGCCGTCACACCACTGATGTTTGAAACGCTGGTTCCCGGCAGCTACACCGTGGTGGTACAGCTTGAGGGATATAAGTCTCGTAGCTACACGCTGGAAGTCGAGCCAGGCCTTACCTACACCATGTCATTCCCGCTGAAGCGCGGAGAGGATCCAGAAACACGGCAGATCGCACGTTTGGAAGCCCTTGCCGAAGAGCGACGTATCGAAGCCGAGCGCGCTGAGCAGGCGCGAGCCGCTCGAACCGCCGAACAAGAGCGGTTGGCAGAAGAGAAGCGAGCAGCCGAAGAGAAGCTTCGGGCTGCAGCTGAGCAGCGTCGGGCAGAGCTTCGCCGCGCCGATGAAGAGCGACTCGCGAAGGAAGTCGCTCTGGCGGAAGCGGCGCTTCGGGAAGTCGAGCAACGTCGCTTGGAAGAACAGCGGCGAGCCGAAGAAACTGAACGTGAGATGGCGCAACGGCAGCGCGAAATTGCCGAAGAGATGGCTCGCGCACAACGCGAACAAGCGGAGGCGGAGCGGCAAGCCGAGGAAGAAGAGAAGCGAAAAATGCTCGCTCGGCAGCGGCAGGAGGATGCAGTGGTCGTAGTCCGCAAGGAAAGCGAAGCGACGCGACGCTCGTCCGCATTCAACGTGATAAAGAAACCCGCAGAAGCGCCCAAAGCGGATCGCGTCGAGCCCAAGCCGCTCCCTGTCGCTCCGCCGACGGAACCGGAAAATTTGTTTCGTGAAGCCCGTTCCCTATTTGCGAGCGGCGACCTGAGCAGCGCGATTCAACGGCTTCAGGATCACTTGAAACAATCGCCTCGAGATGCTGCGGCTCACAACTTGCTCGGCAACTGTTATCTCAGAACAGGCAAACCGCCGACCTACGCGTTGAAGGAGTTTCAGACCGCATTCCGGCTTGACCCTCAGAGTGCGGAGACGCGATATAATTTGGCTGTCGCGTATGCCCGCCTTGGTCGCAAGGACAAATCACTGGAAGAACTTTCCCTGGCGATTGGACTCAACTCCAGTCTTAAAACACGGGCGAAAGAAGAGTCTGCCTTTCGTTACTTCAGAAGTCTTCCGCAGTTCCAGCAGCTCACGACTCAGTAGCAGTCGGCGCCCCCGGCATCACTCTGCGGTGGCAGTTTCGTCCGTTTGAACAACGGGCACTTTACGAATCGCCATGACGTAGTCGTTGGCATCGTAGTCGACCTCGATTGCCTTCTTGCTACCTTGGGCCAACTCGATTGGCGTACCGATAAGCTCCCAAATGAAAAGTGTCAGCACATCAAGGGCGCCATGCAGGACCGCTCGGCCGGGGCTCGGCTCGTCCCCCGTATAGTAGTAGTAGGTGTCCGTTACTCCACCCTCCGTATTCGGTGCGGATGAGACCGGAGCGTTCAGCTGAAGTTCAATCTGACCGCGGGTGGTTCCCACCTCGATCTCGGACATGTCCGGCTCTTCCTTACCCTGTACTGCCAAAGCGACGCTGCAACCCGATTGCCCCACCGCGACGGGCGTAACGAGCAGCACTGCAACTAGGATGCGTTCCTTCAAATGCCTCATTGATCTCTCCTCAGCGCGACCAGAAAAACTACCTATCGCAGCGATAACACTAATAAAAAGCTCGAGCAAGTCGGGATCCGAGCAGTTTTGCCTTAGCTTTCTTGGAGAAGTTGACGTTTACCTCCTCGTGGCGGGTTCTCGCTCAAGCCCCCGTTCACAAGCAGTAGAAGTCAGTAGTACAGATGATTTCCAGACGTGAATTTCTCCGGCTCGGCGGAACAGCCGCTGCGCTCGCTCTAGCGCCGCAAGCAGCAGTGGCGGCTGAACGCCTTGAGGTGGAAGAAGTCGAGGTTTCCGTTCCATTCCTTCCCCGCCCCTTCGATTTCTTTCGGATCGGTTTTCTCAGCGACACTCATCTCGGCGCATACGTGCCGCACGAGTGGATCGAGTCTGCCGTTCGCCAGTTGAACGAGGTCCAAGCGGATCTTGTCGTGTTGGGCGGTGACTACATCGGCTACAGGGATTCGCTCCGCAGTCGACGCTACGGCTTCAGCCAGAACAACTGCTTCGACCATTGTCCGGTGCCCCTTCTTCCGAAACGACTGCTGACAGCCACGGCCGATCTTCTTGGGCGCCTCAAGGCTTCACAGGGCGTTCACGCCGTTTTCGGCAATCATGATGAGGTGGTGTATCCCGGCATTCGTGATCGCATTTTTGCCAAGCGAGGAATAAATCCCCTTGGAAACACGGTAGTGAGCATCCGGCGCGACGCAGCAACTCTTCAGCTCATCGGCACGGAGGACTATCGTACGGGGCGACCTCGCCTACCTTCATTACCAAGTTCCCGAGGCGACAATGAGGTCAGAATCCTACTGACCCATAACCCGGACCTTCTGTCAGACGTCCTGAGGAACACTCAATTTCAGTTCGACCTGGGACTGGCCGGTCATAC
>JAGRAW010000353.1 GCA_020434415.1 Bdellovibrionales bacterium | reverse complement strand
CAGGGGCGCGGCAGAAGGCAGGGGCGCGGCAGAAGGCAGGGGCGCGGCAGAAGGCAGGGGCGCGGCAGAAGGCAGGGGCGCGGCAGAAGGCAGGGGCGCGGCAGAAGGCAGGGCTGAGAACTCTGCCTTCTTTAGCTTTGGCCAAATCTTCTCACTTCATTTCGAGGCAGTAAGCCCAGTAGCGTTCGCGTGGAGTGGCCGTACTTTCTGCTGCTGAATGTAGCGAGGCACGCGTTGTGTGTTCGAGGCCAAAAGTAATCCGGAGAGGCCGACCAGAACGTGGGTCAGCCAGAAGACTGAATCAGGATCGTAGAAAGCGCACAGCCAGGGTGAAAGGGCTAACCCTGTAGCAAGGAGCAGGTCTATGCCCAGGTGTAGCTTCATGGGGACCAAGCGCAACACGCCCGCTTCGTAATCGGTGCAGACCGCCTGGACCAGGATAACCGCCGCCAACCCCCAGAAGGACCAGACAGCCGCACCACCCACGGTAGAAAATCCAAACAACTGGGGCGCGATGACCATTGCCACCGCGCCGGTGTAATCGAACAAGCCGTGGATAGAAGTGGTGACGCGGCGCATAATCCGAGTGCGGTGATGCTTCTTCAAGTAGTTTCTCTTGACTCAGCAGCATCCCGCGACTCGAGCAGCCTGACCATGTCCGTCCTCATAATGAAGGACTAAGATTCTGATAGTGTCGTCTGTCTCAATAGCTCTCGAACTACGCTGAAATTTTCCACTACCCAGAGGGGCGGGCCCGGATCTATTCTCAGGTCACCAATCACCTACAACGCAGCTATTAAATTATGCGAACCCGCACTACCTCCTTTTGCAGAATCTGCTTTGGCGCAACCGCTCTTACCAACATTCTGTTGTGGGCTTGTCCCGCCACGTCAGACGCACAGGTGCCGGCGGGCGTTCAGTGTCGGGTCATCGACTTCGAAGGTTTTCCAGCGGGCACCGTGTTGACGAACCAAGTCCCCGGTCTTTCGGTTGCGGCGACTCCGACGAAAGGACCGGATGCGCTGATAATTTTTGATACCGCCAATCCGACCGGGGGGGATTTCGATCTCGGGACGCCGAATGAAGTGTTCGGCGGACCGGGGAAAGGGCCGGGGATTGGAAACAACCGCGCTTTGAGCAAGGTTCTTATCCTCGCCGAAGATGTAGTGGATGCCGATCAGGACGGCCTGATAGATGATCCCGACGACGATCTGGACGGAGGAATGTTTACACTCCAGTTCGACTATCCGGTGTTTCTACGAAAGCTATCCTTGGTTGACTTCGAGGAAGCGGGAGGGACCATAGTTGGCACTCTGACCGGGAGCATGAACAATGCCTCGCTGTTCAGCTATCCGATTGCGACGCCGGGCGATAACTCGCTACAAACGCTTTCCTTCCAAGATCCGGTTTCGGTCGACCGCATCGACGTGTTTTTCCCCGCTTCCGGGGCAATCGACGAAGTCGAGGTGTGTTGCGATCCCGCGTTTGATACCGACGGCGATGGTGTGCCGAATTGTCTGGACCTGTGTGACGGCGTGGATGACGCTTTGCTGGGCGAATCGTGCGACGGAAACGATGCGGATACCTGCGCAACCGGCACCTACTCGTGCGAGATGAACACCTTGGTATGTTCTGACAACGCTGAGGCGGACGATGCTGATGCAGACGGCACCTTCGACTGCGACGAGCTCTGTCAGGGGCAGAATGATGCACTGATTGGAACTGCCTGCGATGGGGACGATGCCGACTCTTGTGCCGGCGGTATTTTTCAGTGTGGCCCGAATAATATCCTCGTTTGTACCGACGATTCGGCTATTGAGGATACAGATGGTGACGGAGTCTCCGATTGCGACGATGTCTGTGTCGGTAACGATGTTCTCATCGGAAGTGCTTGTGACGGTGCGGATAGCGACGAGTGCGACAATGGCGTGTTCACCTGCGCCGGCGGCACTCTGTCTTGTAGTGACGACGCGACGGTGGATGACCAGGACGGTAACGGTGTTGATGACTGCTCGACCTGCGCCGCTGCGTGTAATCCCACAACACCGGATGCAGATTCCGACGGTGATGGAAGAAGTGATTGCGACGAGATTGCGGAGGGCAGTGATCCTTGCGATTCACGTAGCCGCGTCAGCTCGCCCGGTCCGGTTGAGTGTCTCGGAGCAAACTTCTTTTTTGATCAGGTAAATATTGTCACGATCAACAACCCCAGCGATAACGAATCGCTTGATGTGACGGTGTCCTACCGTGACGCGGACGGTCGACTCGTTGATTCCGTGACTTACTGGTTGATGCCGAACGGTCGTCAGGACTCGATTGTCAATCACCTCGGTGCTCTACCTAATACGTATGGAACGGTGTGCGTCACGGCGCATACGTCCCGTCCAAACGCGTGGACCGGGCAGCTTCTGGTGTATAAGCCGCGATTTGACAGTGCAGGGAAGCCGTTGGTGGATGGTCTAGGGGAGCCGGTGTACGACTTCGCACTGCAGTACCCCTTCGAGCCGTCAACAAGCGGCGCGGCACTTCGTTCGTTAAACACTAATGTGTTGGGAAGCGCCTCGTATACCGCGAACTGGGTACGACTGTTTGATGGTAAACCGGGGGACGGCGTCGGTGTCGAAGGGGTCCTGGTTATCTACGACATCGACGGTATCGAAATAGGTTCATTTCCGGTGAAGCTCGCAGATGGCGCTCGAGCTGACTTTGCGGGCCACGAGGTGTTGGGACAGGCGGCGGTCGGTTCGGTAGGCTTCGAGCCGGTCAATAGCTCTATCGCGTTTCATTTCGAGGTCACCCGTTACTTCTACGAGTCAGACGGCATCGGGTCGAACTTTGTGACCGCGTTCACGCTCCCGTCATCTCAACCGGTGTCGAGTTCGACGCGGGCCTATCTCAGCGGCAAGAATCACGCGCTCTCGATCATTGAGCTGGTAAACGGTGCTGCGGACTCGACCATGGCTCAGCTCCAGCTGACCGGTGCCGGCGTGCAGGCGCAAATTGAGTCTCAGCTATTGTTCCCACGCACGTCGCGCCATACAATTTATGGCGACCTTGCGGCGCAGACGACGCAAGCGCAAGCTGTTCAGCTCACAGCTCCGCAGTATGGATCGCTAAGTGTTGCAACTCTAGTATACCAATTCAACGCAGTCGGCGAACTGCTTTACGGACACGCCGTGTCTGTGCTTACCCCAGGCGGCTCGATACAGCGAAGCGAATACAACACCTTCCTTCATCAGGAAAACACGGTGGTCCTACATAACGCTGCGGGAGTCGACCGTACGGTTAAGGTTACGGCATTCGACTTGGGTGGCCATGAAATCTCGAACTTCTCGGTACTGTTACAGCCGGAGGAGGTTGTCGAGAGAGTGCTCACCGGCCTTCCGCAGGATACCTACGGAATCCTGCTGTTGTCCGCAGACGGTCCAGGACTTGTCGCGCGCACTATTGTCGAGCGAGAGGGGCAGTATGCAGTGTCATTTCCTGCTCGTTAGGGAATCGGAGACGAACGCTGTTTGGGACCTGTGAGCAAATTCTGGAAGGTGAGGAAGCGCGACACTGGTAACCCTGTGCACTCAGCAGAGAGCGGCGTGCGTGGGTTGTGCACGCACGCCGCATGGAAGTTGCTGATGTGCTAAACCAGAACGGTGTCCACGGTGGGAACGCACTTTCCTAGTGCTCCGATCAGCAGTTGGAGCACTAATTGGCGCTCGATTAATTCGAGCTCGTTCTGCCCACGCAGCCAATCGATCACCTGCCGGTAAGCGTAGTAGGCCTGCGCCCGTTGGACGGTGTCTTCGCAGATTGCAAGGGCTAGTCGGCTAGACATCAGCCATAGCCAACGAGCATTCGTGCATTCTCCGACAACAATCGGCTCGCATACAATCCACGTTCCAAATTCCTCGCTCGTCTCAAGCTGCTTGGAACCGACGGCGTCGAGCAACGCATCAGCTTGTCGACACGCGCCGATAAGGAGTGTAGCGAAAGCCGTGATGGCTTCGTGACTTCGGCCCGGACTGGCGTAGAGCTGGAGTGCGTCATGAAGCATCTCCCTCCTTTCGCCGATCGGTTCGGTCACTAGATCCAAAATCGAAAAGGCCGTGTTGCAGAACCAAGAATCCGTTCTTCTCAAAACAAGTCTCCCCCCAAAAAAAACCAGGTACTGCGCTCACCTCTGCGGTGAACTCCGAGACTTCACGACGAAGCCCGTCTTCCGAGAAAGCTTGCTTCTCGAAAGACGAGCCTCGCCTGGGAGAATGAAATCCCAACTAGCGTGTCGCGCTTCTACTCAGATGATCGGCCCCGACGGTACGAAACTTCGACAGCACACGTCATGGCGCAAGTCATACGACTGCCCCGATTCGAACGAGTGCAAACAGCGCATCAAACCAGGGATGCCCGTAGTCGGTCTGGGAAATAACGAGAAGAAGCCTGAGAGAATAACCCAAGCACCACGCCGCTGCAACGAGCAACACAGGATAAGCAACCACTGCTCTAAAAGCAGCGCCGAACGCACCCCACCGCGCCCTCGAACCTTCCCGCACCCCCCGCAACAGCC
>JAGRAW010000352.1 GCA_020434415.1 Bdellovibrionales bacterium | reverse complement strand
GGGTTTCGCTCCGATTGCGGATTATCAATTCGGAGAGGAGTGGAACATGCGCGCTGTAGCGCAGGGGGCGAATCTTTCTCTCTGGGCATGGCCTGCGGGAGGAGACCAGCCGGTGGAGCCGGTGCTCGCCTTAGAAGACTCCACATACGCGAGCGGACGCGTTCTGCTGTTTTCCGCAACTAATGAGGCGTTTCCACGCCCTACGTTGAATGAGGTCACGTTCAATTATCTATCCGTTGCAAGCGGCGACGCCATTCTGGGCGACTTGAATCGTGATGGAATCCTGGGCATCCAGGATTTGGAACTGTTGCAGACCGAGGTCAAGCGGAATGGATCGAACCTGGTGTTCGATCTGAACGCGGATCAATCAGTCAACGATCAAGATATAACCTTTTGGGTTAAGGATCTGCGTCAAACCTACTTTGGTGACGCAGATCTCAACGGTGTTTTCGACTCGTCAGATTTCGTTACAGTCTTTCAACCGGGACTGTACGAAACGAATCAAAGCGCCAGCTGGTCAACAGGTGACTGGTCTACGGATGGCGTGTTTAACTCGTCCGATTTCGTGGTGGCTTTTGCGGATGGTGGCTACGAGCTAGCTGCCGGCGCGTTCGCAGTGCCAGAGCCAGCCAGCAGCATACTCATGCTACTGCTCTTAGCGCCTAAGTTATGGCGCAGAAAGTAGCCCACTGGTTTTCAATTCACGCCTGTGGGATATTCTTGCACTCCCCAGGCGTGTAAAATCGGCACGCGGTTTCATTCTCTCCTTTTCTGTTCTAGCCACGTAACGAATCCGTTTCTCGCCGAATCGGGTCGCGGTTCAAGTCGCATTAGCGCCGCGACACTCCACGGAGAAAGGCACTTGCCAAATAGTCCGCTGCCGGAGTAAGGCCGCTCTCCCCTCGCAATCGTTGACCTAAATCGTTGGCCTGTCTCTTCAAATCGATATCAGTACTTAGCCGCTTGAGGGCAGGAACTAACGTTTCGACAGAGAGTTTCGTAAAAGGGATTGGCTTTGGCCCTAGCCCAAGTTTATACACCCGATCGCCCCAAAAGTGTTGGTCATAGAAATATGGAACGACCAATGTCGGCAAACCGGCGAACAACGATGCAGCAGTTGTCCCCGCTCCACCATGATGCACTGCCGCGCTGACCCGTGGAAACAAGTGGTCATGCGGGACTGGACCGGTGGAAAAGACCTCGTCTGATAGTTGGACATGGGCACCCTCTTTGGCCGAAGCCAGAACCACTCTCACTTTGGCTTCATTAGCAGCCGACTCTACTGCTCTTAGTATTCTTCGAGAATGCGAACTCTCCATAGAGCCGAACCCGATATACACTGGAGGAGATCCTGACTCCAGAAACTCCTCAATCGGCTTGGGTAACGTCGAAATCGAAGGAGAGGAGGTATGCCAGTATCCGAAAATACGACACCAGTCGGGTAGCATCGAGGCCCGTGGCACCACCGACGGACTGAAGTTGTAGACGGTAGGAATAGGCATGGATGCATACGCCGAGGGCGACAACGGATAGTTCAAATTCCCTCTCAAATGCTTTTTTCGCCACGCAAACAGCGGGTCCTTTACCATCGACCAGGCCAATCGTGCATGCAACCTGTAAGAAAGTCGATTTCCGTACGCCCCAAGCGAAAAGGGCAATCCCAGCGCGGGGCATGGGAAATCAGGGGTCTCGTGAAGAGGAGTAGAATATGCGCAGGCTATCGGAATCCCTGCGCTCGTAGCAATGTCGCTTGCATAGAAACTGAGATTACTTCCCACCAGTCCATCGATCCCTCGTGTGGCATCCGATGACTCGTCCAACAGTCGACTCAGCTCTGCCCGCCAAAAACGCTGTAATATTGTATGGAGCGCTAAGGCAGGAAAGCGAGCAGATGCAATCGCCTCAAAATTCTCTTCATTAAACAAATGACGAAAGTCGATAGAGAGTGGATAGAAATCTAGCGAGGCCTGTTTGGCAAGATCTCGATAAACAGTGCTTGCGACAATCGTTACATCGAACCCCATCGAGCGAAGTCGCGCCGCAAGGGGGATTAGCGGATCAACATCACCTCGACTGCCCACACAAAGAAATGCTATCCTCATCTAAGCGCACCTGGCTTCACGTTGCTTTGTTCCAAATTTCCCTGTCTTCGCTCTAGCAGATTGTTGAGAAGACATTTGACTTTCTCAGCACCCTTTTAGTATCCCGCTTGTCGAAATAGGCTCACTTCACTAACAGAGGTCCTGCAAAACCTTGCACGCGGACCTAACTCGAACTCGAACCTGCAAAACCCAGCCCACCGGCACACGGTTCGGGCAATCGGAATAGGAGCAGCCGCGTCTCAGTTCCTTGCTTACCAAGGAATGCCTAGTTCGGACCGTGTAAGAGCCAAGCGCCGTAGCACATTCTCCACATTACGCGGAGCAAATCGCCCCGTTTTCGCAGTGTACTCCCCGAGTTCGAAGATAGGTCGCCAGTAAGTTGTATCCGCATCCCCACGCCGAGCCATCTCGGCAAACTCCGGTTCGAAAGATGAGTAGCCGAGCCTGCAAAAGTCGACAATTGCCATCAATGGAATCAACTGGTTGTTCGTGACAAGAGGACTTTCAGAGTGACTCGCGAGCAAGTTAAGGCGCGTAGTCTCTTTTCTAATCGTACCTTCAGGGAGCTGCCAGCCGCAAAAGGGGAACACCAGTTGAGGGCGTTCTTCATAGGGACAGTCGGCTCCATGCCACCAATACGTCCTCCGTTCTTCCTCAGAAAAGATTTCGGCCAGCGCCAGATCGGCTACTTCGACGCGGTTCTGCCCCTCCTCCTCTTTGGACGTGAGGAAGGATTGGAGACCGAGGATACGATCGACCTGAAAGGGCGACAGTCCACAGAAGATGTAAGGAATGCGATGTTCATGCGCAAAGTTTCGAGCGTAGTCACAAAAAAAATCACCGTCGAATTGATCGACTACTTGGGCCGTCCCACGCCCCTTAAGGTTGAGAAAAGCGTAACGAAACATTTTCTCCATTACCGCTGCCGGTGGTCTCAGATAACGATGCGGAACGTCGAATTTCTGCAATACAGTTTCGATGTTTCGTAATGCAGCGGAACTCATGAACGAGTTGTCGATTGTCAGCGCGATGAGCCTGAGAGAGGGATACTCACTACGCAGACGGTGCAACATGTAAGTGCTGTCTTTTCCTCCACTGAACAGCACCGCTGCATCGTAATCTCCGGAAGCAGCGTTCGACATCGTCTTTATCAAAGCTGACAGCGTCGTTTCGCTGGTTCGGCAGGCTTGGTCCTCTCTTACGGTTGCACCAATGCGGCAGGCCTCGCAACAGCCATTCTCCAGCGTAGAAGCGTTGGCCGATATCGCACAGGTGGCGCAGCGCGGCGTAATGGTTTCGCCAAGGAAACGCCTTTGAATAGGCCATACCCACTTCGCGTAGAGTTCGAAGAACTGAATTTCGATTTCTTCCCGTGTCATACTCAGATTGCTGCCGCCCTAAATAGGCAAGCGATTCTCAGACCGGTTCGCAAGATAGTAGTCGAGGAGCGGCCCAAGGTATTCCTCGAACTTCGGTTGTTCGACCCCTGCGCATCGCAGAGCTTCTCTCGTGTTTTCCGTATCGAAATTCCATTCCAGCTCGAGAAATCTGATGAACATCAACTGCGTCCGAACAGAACGGGCCAGCGAGCCGAAAGTCACATACCTTGCTGCACTGAGCAAATAGATGAACAGCTTCACCGGAAGGAAGCGTGGAGGTTGTATCGACCTCTTCAAGCGATGCTCTAGTGCAGGCTGCGCGAGAGCCACAAATTCCGAGAAGGGCAGCTTATCTTGAATGCCCTGCGCGAAATGATAGACCGCGTGCCCCTTCGTCATCAGCCCACATAGGACACGAATCCCTCGAGCGAGCACGTCAACCGGAATCGTATCGACCGGGCAGCCATGCGGAGCAACGGGTCCAAGCGGTTCGATCAGCATTCGTTCGAGCATGAGATAGAAAGACTGAAACGTCAGCGCCCTCCCATCGCTCGCTTGACCTACCACCATCGACGGACGAAAAACGGCAAAAGGAACATGGCTCTCCTTCTTCGACTCCGCCTCCAAGACCGCTTCAGCTTCAGCTTTTGCGGCCTCATAGGTGTTTAGAAACGCCCTTGGAATATCGGAGGCGAATCGCTCGGGGAAGAGTCCTTCATACTTGCCGACTATCTCGAGTGTGCTGAGGTATCCGAAACAGCGAAGCTGCGGGGCTCGCTTGGCAAGCTCTAGCGCATGCTTCAGACCACCGACAATCGAGCGCCGAGCAACCTCTATCGGTCGATTCAAATGAATACTTGAGGCCGAGTGGATAACGTACTGCAGCTCAGGTAAGATCGCTTCCAGCTGCTCTCCGCTCAAACCAAAGTCGTTTGCTTCAACGTCGCCGCGGAGCACCGTTCCGCGCCTGACGAGGGCTTGCTCCGCAATGCCCCAGAAGGCAGCGCTCTCCAGCATTTTTTGCTTGGCGATAGCGTCGGATTCGCCACGCACCAGCATGTAGATATGCAGATCGGTCTCGTTGAAA
>JAGRAW010000351.1 GCA_020434415.1 Bdellovibrionales bacterium | reverse complement strand
GATTCGTTGGAAACGATCGCACCGTGACGTTGAACTCCTGAACCGAGTCAATGTAGCGCTTCCGCGCGACGGTAATACGGTTCTCGGTTCCTTCGATCTGTGCCTGTAAATCGCGAAATACCCCATCAGCCTTCAGCTGGGGATAGTTCTCCGCAACAGCGAGCAGTCGACTCAAGGCGCTTCCCAGTTGGCCCTGTGCTTGTTGGAACTGCTCGAGCATTGCCGGATTTTGAAGCACTTCCGGAGTAACTGTGATTGAGCCTACTTTCGCACGTGCCTCCGTGACCTCGGTCAGTATTTCCTTTTCGTGCGACGCATAGCCCTTCACCACGTTGACCAGGTTCGGGATTAAGTCCGCTCGACGTTGATACTGATTAACGACTTCCGACCAAGCGGAGGTGACCTGTTCGTCGAGGCGCTGCAGCGAATTATACCCGCAGCCCGAGCTTGCGATGGTGACAAGCAGGGCAAGTAGAACAACCGGTATTCGCAACCGAGCGCTACGGCGTTCATAACGAGATATGTTAGAGATAATCATGCTCATGCTCATGGGTTCCCCGCTGCAGTGCTACACCAATCGCGATCAAGAATTTTCGGATTGGGGCGATAGAGACAGATGCGGCGGGTGTCTAGCCCTTGGTTCACTCCGGGGCTATCACCCACTGCTGGTATACATGATGGATCTACACGCTGACTCTATTAGATGGCAAGCAGGTGGAATGGAGAACTGCGTAGCTCAAGTCAACCGGCTTGCCGTGCGGATGCCCTTACCGGTTGGACTTGAGCAAGGGAATTATTGCGGGCTAAGAGCTTATCCCAGAATAAATCTGCCCTCAAAACAGCGCTTTCGGCCAATCTCGGTAAAACGGGCGAATAAAAAAATGCTCATTTACTTCAGTAAGCTCCGCTTCTTTGGTTTCCCGATTTACCGACCTTGTCTAGAACTCCCCGTTTTGAGAGCAGATTTCTTCAAGGATAAGGTCTAACTACATGCAACAACATAGGAGTCGAAACGAATATGCAGAAGTCATTTGATGTTGCCGGAAAAACTGCGTTGATAACCGGAGCGAATCGCGGGATTGGGAAGGCGATCGTCACCTCATTCGTCGAGGCCGGAGCGGCGAAGGTCTACGCCGCGGTTCGAACGGTTGCCACCGCCGAGCCGCTCGTCGCCGCCTTCGGTCCGAAGGTTGTCCCGCTCGAGTTGGATATCGCCAACGAGCGTCAGTGCCGGGCTGCCGCCGGGATTGCATCTGACGTGGAAGTGGTTGTGAACAATGCTGGAGTGTTACTTGGGGCGGCGCCAATTGCTGCTGACGTTGAGAAGAAGCTGGCTGGCGAGTTCGAGGTCAACGTTTACGGACTGCTCCGTGTCGTAAACGCGTTCGCGCCCGTTCTTCAGCGGAATGGCGGTGGCGCATTTGTTCAATTGAATTCCGTTGCATCTCTTCGAAGCTTCGCGGACTTTGCTACCTATTGCGCCTCGAAAGCCGCGGCCTATTCCCTGACGCAGGCGTTGCGGTCTCAGCTAGCCGGGCAGGGGACAGTTGTGCTGAGCGTTCATCCGGGGCCCATTGCGACCGATATGGCAACTTCCGCCGGTCTTGCCGACATCGCGGAACCGGCTTCGCTTGTCGGCGACGGTATCGTGGCGAGCCTCCGAGCCGGGGATTTCCACCATTTTCCGGACTCGATGGCGAAGGAGTTGGGCAAAGCCTATGCGGCGTTTGCAGCGAGCGTAGTTGAAGGCGAGGATGACTGACTACAACGCTTCCCGACAAGGCGTTTTCTCATCAAGGACCGGGAAAGACTACTGCATCCGCCCAAGAACTGCGGCGGATGCAGTGGCGCGCTCCGTAGGCGAGCTATGGGATGAGAGAAACATCGCTCATAGTACCGTGGCAGAGCACACCTTCGTGTTGATCGGATGGTACGTCGTTTCTGATCAGTATCAGGGTTGCTGTTTTGTTAGTGTGATCCAGCATCCCGCTGATCTGATAGTGGCTCGGTAAGTGCGGAAGGTACAGTCCACGGGTTACGAACCTGAAGGAAGAGTCTTCATGGTAGGAGGCAGATATCCCGCCCTTTTTCGCCTGCGCAAGAAGCGCACAGCCTTCAAGGACGCCTGAGTAGCCAAGATGAAAGCCTGTCGAATATCCGATTAATCGTCCGGAAAAAGTTAACTGATCTGAAATTCCTTTCCTGTTGCTGACGATCAAGACGGTGGTGTAGTTCTCGAAGCTCCGACCGTTGCTGTCCTCTCCACTTGCGGTTCCGGAAACAACAAAGTTTCGATTACTGTTGTCGCCTGTGCGACGCAGCCAGCTGGTTGTAACCTTAGAAAATTTCACATCGATCCGAAGTGGATTCTGGATCGGTTCGCTTTGGGCCATGACGGCAGACGGTAGTGCGAGAAGAGTCAAGACAACGATAATAACTGTTCGAGCAAGCTTTGTAAGCGGATTCATAACCTTTCCCCTGATGTGTCTGTTGGCGGGCTCCTGCACCGAGTCTGCAGAGCTCTCTTTCCAAGAATACGCCAGAGAGGATCACAGAAGGCTCACGCTTCGGTAAACTAATGGAAACAAACACCTTTTCTCGGTGTTCAAAGAAAACGCCTATAGTTCAGGCTGCTTAGCCCCTTGCGTTGTCCTTTACTAGACGGTTGCCCGATGCTCGAAGTTTGCAAGCAGACAGTTTCGCACAGGTACTACCATCGCACTCCTGCTACTCTTCCCCATCGAAAGACAATCGTACATTACTCAGCTTGCGCGTTTCGATCGTTGCTGTGCGCGAGCCTTTCTCGACGCTCGTAGTTCGCGACGGTTCATGCGCCAAATGTTCTCTAAGTAGCTGAAACCGGCAGAGGATCTAGGACCACCTCGGGATGTCCGAAGGGCATTCCGAGGTAGGTCGACGACAATGGTTTTCGATCGTCTCGGCACATTCCATTCTGCGCGATAGAAGGAAGGAGCTACACATGGCGATACCTAAAGGTTCGAAGAAGAAAGAGCGTGAGCGGCGGATGCGGGAACGAAAGCGAGCCGCCCTGCGAGCAAAGCAAGCACCGACTGCGAAAGGTGATAACGAAACCAGAGCACAGTTTTGTGACCGAACTCGCGATACCTTTGGCACGACTGCGGTCGGATGGCCGATTCGGTATCGCCGAATGCATTTTGATTGCATGCCTGATCTGCATGAATATCTCAATTTTGCCGGGTCCGAACTTCACCTTGAGTGGTATCAGAACCAGGAGGAGCGTCGGGCCGGTTCGAATGGGGAAGTCGTTGCTGCACTTGCGATCGAAAGGTGTGTTCAGCTCAAGGAATCCAGCGAACGCGAGATTGCGATGCGATGCGAAGGCACCTTGATCGAGCACTGCATGGCCGGGAGCACCTACGGTGAATGGTTGCGCATGCAGCCGTTCAGCGGGTTGCCTGATGATGTGGACGATGAATACCGTACTGTTCCCGTTGCTTTCGACATGAAGCTGCTGAAACTAAACTCCGCCGCAACCAAGAAGAGCAACAGGATTCTACAAGGAGCCGGTCAATTACCGCTGCTGCCAAACGTATGGAACGTGACATTCCTCAAGATCGAAGAAGAGCTTTTCTTTAATGGTAATGCACTTTGCATCGACCGATTATACGAATTGATGATGATGTTGCGTATCACGGTTCCCCGTTTCTTTGGTGCCAGACAATTCAAAGAGGATCGCTCTTGCCTCGAAAGGCAGCTTGCAAACATCGAGGAAGCCGAGCGACTCGCGGCTGATCTCCTTACGGCGCGCTCCGCAGCGACTCTCGATTACTTGAGCAAAAAGTCAGAACAGCTGCAGTCGAAAAGTGATGCTCTGGCAGCAGCGCTGGAGAAGCTCAACGCCATCGAAGCCGAGCTCGCAAAGATCGACACACAACTTGACGAAGCCGAAACCTCGGCAAATTCCAGCGCGATTGCAAAAGCAAGAAGTGAAAGAAGTCGCTTGTGGAGCCGACGGGTGGGCCTGCTGACCGAGCATTCCGCACGAGCGCAGGAGCTACAGCAGTTAGAAGCGACGATAGTGTCCGAGTTCGGAGCTGTTGCTCAACCCGAATGGGAAGCAGCAAACTCGTTCTCCCGACAACTCTACCGGTGGCAGGCCGTTTGGGCCGAAGTCGCTGCACAGTAGGCGATGCACTAACAACTGCTGACTGGAGGAGGTTCTGCACACGGTCGACCTCCTCCACCCTTACCGTCCCCGAGTTTCCGTCAGCTCCCTCAAAGATTCTCAGAGACCTGAACATCGTCCGATCCTTACGCCTTCCATCGAGCGGCAAGGCCGCACATATTCGCATCGCAGGCCTGCCTTTTGCGGTAGATTTAATGGTGTAAGAGAAAATCAAGGGCTCTGTGCTGGTGCGAAAGCGGGGAATTTCCGGTCACTGAACGCACCTCGGTGCTGAGGCGCAAAGCGCCTGCTCATATCGAACAGAAATCGGTTGCAAGACGTGGTTGATTAACCGGGCGGTGCGCCGGCTCGAGCTCTGACGTAGGGCTTGTAAGTGCCTTCCGGAAACTCGGCTTCAAGATTTC
>JAGRAW010000350.1 GCA_020434415.1 Bdellovibrionales bacterium | reverse complement strand
AATAACCAGCCGCTGTATTTCGCTGGTTCCTTCGTAAATTTCCGTTATCTTGGCGTCCCGCAGGTATCGTTCGACGTTGAACTCTTTCACATAGCCGTAGCCGCCATGGATTTGGATGCCCTTCAGTGCGGCATCGACGGCCGCCTCGGAGGCAAACAGTTTCGCCTGCGCGGCTTCCTTCGTGTAAGGCAGTCCCCTGTCCTTGCGGCGAGCGGCGCGATGAGCGAGCAGTCGGGCGCCGTCGATGCGACAGCTCATGTCAGCCAGGTAGTTCTGAATACTCTGATGTTCGGCAATCGGTTTGCCGAAGGCCTCGCGTTCCTTGGCGTAGGAAAGCGAATCCTCCAGTGCCGCCCGTCCGATTCCCACGGCCTGCGCCGCGATGCCGATTCTCCCTCCATCGAGAGTAGCCATGGCAATTTTAAATCCCTCGCCGGGGGCGCCCAGGAGCTGAGAGGGCGGGAGGAACGTATTTTCGAACATCAGGCTCGAGGTCGGTGAGCCGCAGATGCCGAGTTTCTCCTCGCGCTTTCCGATGGTGACTCCCGGCGTATTTTTAAGATCCACGATAAAAGCGTTGATGCCTTTATGCTTGCGTTCCGGATGAGTCATCGTGAACAGTACGCAGACATCTGCAACCGGACCGTTGGTGATCCAGTTCTTCACGCCGTCAATTTTCCAGGTTCCGTCATCTTGCTCGACAGCGGAGCAGGTCTGCCGCGCCGCGTCACTACCCGTTCCCGGTTCGCTTAACGCGAAACAGCCAAGGGTGGAGCCTGCCGCGAGCGACGGCAGATAGCGTGTCTTTTGTTCTTCGTTGCCATAAGCAAGAATCGGCCAGATACAGAGGGAGTTGTGCGCGCTGACGATGACGCTCGTCGAAGCACAGACGCGAGCGAGTTCTTCGACAATGAGCGCATACGATACGTAATCCAGAGCAGCGCCACCGAAGGTTTCCGGAACGTTTACCCCGAGAAACCCCAATTCGCCGAGTTTGGGGATTAGTTCCTGAGGGAAGTAATGCTCATGATCGACCTTACGTGCGAGCGGCTGGACCACGTCGCCGGCGAACTCTTTCGCCATCTTGCGCACAAGACGCTGCTCTTCGCTCAACTCGGCATCGATGCTGTCCATCGGCGGCCTCTTGAAATTCGGGTTAGTAACATGACGCACGCCGGTCTTTTCGCAGCTACCGGCAGGCGAGGTGCGAAGAAGCATTGTCCGAGCGCTCGGCTTAGGCGTTTGGACACGTTAGGAGCCTTCAAAGTGGGGCTTCTCCTTCTTCACAAATGCAGTCAGTCCGCGCTTGGCGTCGGCTGAGGCGAACACTTGCGTGAACTCCTCTACTTCGAGGCGGAATCCCTCCTGTCGACCACGGAAAGAGCCCTGAACGGCGCGCTTGGCTGCCGCGAGCGCAAGTGGGGCTCGTTGCCGAAGAGTTTCGCAGAGCTCTCGGACTTTCTCTTCCAGCTCCTCGTTGGGGACGACCCACTCGACGAGGCCTAGCCGAAGCGCTTCTTCTGCGTCGACCGTCTCTCCGGTCAAAATCAGCCGCTTTGCCGTGCCCGCGCCGGAACGTGCCGTCAGTCGTTGTGTTCCGCCAAACCCTGGGATCAGTCCCAGAGCGACCTCCGGTTGTCCAAACTTCGCCTGCTTTCCGGCGAGAATGACGTCGCAGGCTAAGGCGAGCTCCATTCCGCCGCCAAGAGCATACCCCTGCACCACGGCAATCACAGGTAGCGGAAGGGTTTCATACGCATGCATCACGTCCTGACCCAACTCCACAAATTCCCGAAGAGCCCGGCCGTCAGCTTGTTCCATCAGCTTGATATCGGCCCCGGCGGCGAAAGCTTTCGACCCGGCACCCCTAAGCACTACCGCACGGCAGAGTTGATAGGCGTCAGCGCCACGACAGGACTGTGCGAGCTGCGAAGCTGCGTCAAGAAGCCCCTCGAGGACTTCCACGCTCAGGGCGTTGAGGCTTTCTTCGCGATTGATGCGAACATGGGCGACACCGTCTTCGACGGCGAGTGAAACGGCGGGAGTCTTTTCCATCTTCTCCTTTGTCCTGCTTACTCCGGTAGCGTATCGCTCTGGAGAAACGGCTTACGTTGAGACCTTCCTACCCTGGAGGCCACGAAAATGAGCGACCGGCGAGCAAATGCAGGTGGAGCTGGAAGACGCTTTGGCCGGCACCTTCTCCTGCATTCACGACCACGCGATAGCCATCGGCATCAAGCCCCAAATCCTTGGCAATTTGAGAGCAGGTTCTCAGTAGGCGTCCCAGAAGCGCCGTATCTTCGTCGGAGGCTTCACGAAGGCTCGGAAGAGTCTTCTTCGGAATTACCAGGATGTGCGTTGGACTTACCGGCTGGATATCTCGAAACGCGAGCACCTCGTCATCTTCGAAGACGATATCTGCCGGAATTTCCTTCCGAATAATCTTATGAAAAATAGTATCTTGATTCGACACCGCGGCGGCCCTTCGCAATCGTTGCTAGCAGCAGTGCGCACCCGCGCACCCTAAAAAAAGACTGAAGTTCCTTGAGAACCCTGTCGATTATAGGTCGTACGGGACGTCTAGCGAAGCTTGATTTTCAGCCTGCACGAAAGGCAGTTCGTAGCTGTCCCCATCAGCCGTATCTAGGCAAGCGCTCGGCGGTGCCTCTCCAATGCCGAAGCAGTAACTGGCGTGAAATTTGTAGGAGAACTACTACCGTACCGTCGGCTGTTCTTTGCCAGTGTCGCTAACTGTTTGGGTTGATTGGTAAAAGGGTCTTGTGCATGGATTCCAGACTGAGCGCTGATATCGCAACTCAGCAAAATGCCGCAGGGGCTGTGGGCAAAAATGTGCAGCTCGAGGCGTCTCCGACTGCCGACACACAGGCGGTCAGGCTTCGCTCTCTGGGGTTGTTGCACCTGGCACAGCTCACTGACGGGCTTGAACAAGGCACTATCGACTCTCCAGTGCTGAAGCGCCTGAGCCGGCCGGTCGAGCTGAAGCAGCTCGAGATGCTGGAGGCCGAGCTTACCAATCAGGGCATCTTGCCGCGTCTGCGGGCGGGCGTACTAAGCCTCGCTCAGCATGTGGCTCAAGAAACCGGCGTCTGGTGCTGGCGAGCTGAACGCTGCGGGGTCGAGAGCAACTCCCTACAGTTCGACGTTGAGATTCCTCGCTACATAATCGCTAGGGCTGGAGAGCTGCTCGCCCCCCTTTCCCTAGACACACCCGGTCCCGTAGAGCCGCAAACCGGAGTCTGGCGCCGAGCGGCTGAGGCACCGGCCGTTGCCATCGCCGAATTGAGCTACCTCGACCGGTTCGCTGCGTATCTACTAGGTGCGTTCTATGATCCGGCAAACCGCTATCAAAGGGGACTCAACCTGGTTCTGCATGTGCTGGTCGGTGCGGCGCGCGCCGAGGAGGAGCAATCGTCGCTGCTGTGCCTTACGCTGCCGCTCAGCAAGCAAGCATTCTTCCATCAGTTAAAGGCAGGTAAAGGGAGTTGACGTAAGTACCTCTACGCTAGGTCCAAACGTTGCCGCTTTGCACTCGTCGCCCTAAAACCAAGCACTTCTATTCAGGAGCTGCTTTCGCATGCCGACGTGCCGCGCGCTTTTCCTTTCGTTGTAGTTCCTTGCGCAGTTCAGCAATATGTTCCGGCATGAGCGACATTAACTGCTCGTAGGTGTAGAGCAGGACCGCTCCGGCAGCAAAGACCCACGTCAGGGAGATGTGGGACGGCACCAAACGCTCAAGTACCGTGAACGGTAGACAGAGTAGCGTGGATAGCAGCGAGCCGTCAGGCCGAATGCTGCTTTCGACCAAAAAGCTCGACAGTACGAAGACAGCAACCAGACCGCGCCGAAATAAAGAACCCATAACTACTCCTGGATTCTTTTATCGGCAGAAACCGGGAGTACCTATAGCGGCGGGTCCCTGCCGGGCTTCTTGTCGGACGGTGCTTCAACCTGAGGGTATCAGACCGCTTAGAGCTCCAGCAGTCTGCTAGTTAACGACGTTCAGCACTGGCTGTGAGCCTTTGCGAGAGCGAATCTCGCTCAGCACCCTTTCCGCAAGTTCGGTGAATAGTTTTCCAGAAGCGCTGGTCCGGTCCAGGGCCACCGGCTCTCCGCGGTCGCCGCCGACGCGGATCGCCATATCGAGCGGAAGGCTGCCGAGAAACGGAATCGAGTACTGCGCTGCAAGCTCCTCTCCTCCGCCGGTGCCGAAGATATCGAAGCGCTCACCGCTGGGTGCGGTGAATCCGGCCATGTTCTCGATGACGCCGAGCACATCGACGTTTACCTTTTCAAACATCTTTATCGCGCGGCGAACGTCGGAAACGGCCACTTCTTGGAGGGTCGTCACCACGACCGCCCCGTCCAGATTCACCATCTGAGCCAGCGAGAGTTGGGCGTCCCCTGTACCGGGGGGCAAATCGATGACGGCAATATCAATGTCGCCCAACTGAACATCATGGAACAGTTGATGGATGGCCTTGCCGAACATCGGGCCGCGCCAGACCACCGCATCGTCCGGGTTACGGAGGAAGAAAGCGATGGAGATAAACTTTACGCCATACCGTAACGCAG
>JAGRAW010000034.1 GCA_020434415.1 Bdellovibrionales bacterium | reverse complement strand
CTATAACCTTTCAAAGCAACCTCTCAAAACCCTCGCCCAACCTACTCTCCCAATCGGACCGTCGCCCGGACCGCTGGAGCGGCCGAATGCTGTTGACGCCCGCCCTCAGGGATCCCCGAAGGCTTGCATGAGCGCTTCGGGGACCAGGGCGGTCAGCGTGCCGCTACTCGCCCGAAAAGCTTCGATCAAGCGCCCATCGTCCGTTACGTAGCACATACCGTAGCTGACGCCCCGAACGAGGATCCGAAGTATACATCACACCGTCGTTTGCAACTTCGGTCGGCTCTTCCTGCGCCGGACGACCGACGAGATCCTGTATCGTAATCGCATCCGGCTCATTCGAACGGTTCACCGTCTCCTGGTCGCCGACAAGCGAGAGCGACAGCTGGCCCAGCGTACGAGCCAGCTCAATCTTCTTCGCATCCTTTTCGGTAACAAGCAGCGTCACCGTCGTTTCCTTGTTGATCGCGGTACGTTCGTTCTCGGACTTCGTGATTCCACTCACGGAAAGCACCTTGACGAAGCGACTGATGGTCGCAACCTTCTTCCGACCGTCTTGAGCATAAGTCCAAAGGACGTCTACTCGGCTATTGGGCTTCGCAAACCCCTCGACCCCTGAACGAGCGTCGACCGTGATGGTTGATGCTCGATACCCGGGCGGAATATGGAACGAGGTCAATGGAGGGCTATCGACAACGTCATCTCTGACGATAGGCATGTTCGCGTTGATCATGCGGCCCGCGAATTTGGCGACAATAGTGTCGCGATCCGCCGCGCGGACAACTGCCATCGGTGTCTTGTCCGCGTCCATCGGCACAGCGTTGAACATGTGCGGCTCGAGGCGCGCCCCCTCTTCGATACGAGAAGCGGCTACCAGCACATCGATAGTAGGCGCCAGCGTACCTTGACTTGCCGCGGCAGGATTGGGGACGGCTGCCGGCTGCTGTGATTGATCGATGGAGGCGTCGGTGTTCTGCGCAATAATCACGATAGCGATTGCGAGAACCAAGATTACCGAAACCAAACATCCGACCACCCATCGAACTTTAGTAGCGTAGGTGTGTGCCGGACTCACGGCGCCGAAACGAGTTGCCATGACAAAACTCCTCTACAATAACCAGCCAATCCCGAGCAGTGCTCGTCTCGGGAGAAAGGCTCAGAAGTATGATACGTCTTTTCCGCCAGTCGGAGGCTGCTCGCTCAAGAAGCCCCTTTTCCTTGCGGAGAACGCTTTTTCTGCCTGTGCTGCCTCGCAGCAGCAACAAGCGCACCCAACCGAGAAAGCTCACTGTTGAGACCGCGTTTCAGGCAAAATCCTTGGTAGATTCAGACTACCACGAACAGATTTCGCTAAACGAGAGCCTCTATAAAGCCACATCGGCAGAACAAGGCTTCGGACTTGAGCTTTTCTTCGAACCAAGTCGCCATAAACACTTTACAAAACTTATCAGGTTTCCGATAGGCGCTCTCTCTACGATCAACACAGCTTCGCCCTCGTTCGATCCCGATATCTCTGGATTTCGTAAGTTTCATAATGTTCCACAGGCACCGGGCCGCTACGCATAATTTCCGTCTGCTGCGGTCGCGATTCTGCCGCGGGCACAAAAAAACCCGGTCCCGCCCAGAGGAACGCGACCGGGTCTTGTTCGCCATCGACGTTCAGCCGATGGCAACTCAGAAGACTTAGGTGTCCATAGCAGCGCCGACCGAAGAGAAGGTCTTGCTGGCATTTTGTCCGAGCAACGTAATCGCCGCGATACAGACAACCGCGATAAGTGCTGCAAGCAGCGCGTATTCGAGCATGGACGCGCCCTTTTCTGACTCCGTTGTCTCCATGAATTCCACTTGCTTAATTTCGTTTTCCATTTCGTTGCCCTCTTTAATGGTTCGTTCGAAGAAACACTGGTTTCTCAGAAGCGGTTAGTAAGACCCATTGAACGCCACTTCGGGACTCATTTCGCCTAAGTGGTTAACACTACAACAGTTAATTCAGGTCCACCACCGAAAACGCTCATGCTGCGCCTGCTTGATCAGCGAGACGACGGGTTGAGTGTTTTAGGGGGGGGTGTCGGCCCCAAATAAACTAGCAAATTCAGCTAACAGACATAGATGCAGGAAGTGCGCCAAACGTAGCAGGACACAACGAATCGGCGGTTACCTAACTTTCCGGTACCATGCCGGAGTCTCGCTCGCCCCCGGGCAACAGTCGCTCCCACCAGTGCCCGCTCTTGCGGGTATCCCCCGGCGTTTCGCCGCGGCTGATGAGATTGAGTTCGGCGGCTATTTCCTCAAGCGTTGCCCGAGTCGCCTTCTGGCCCATGCTGTAGAGCGTCCGTCCGCTTCCCGGCCACAGTGACGCCTTCGGATCTACCGGAACCGGCGGCAGTCGCCAGGGCCGCGAACCCAAGTGATGCACCGGCTCGAGTTCCGCTTCAATCTGAGGCACGGCGAGCAGCGATCCGCTGTACCCGTTGACAACGAAACTGATCCGTTCCGGGCCGACAACAAGCGCCTTGACGTAGCTGAGGAAGAGATCCAGCGCTGTAAGTCCCAGCACCGTATCGTCGATAACGACGACGACTTCATCTGCTGCCCGCATCAGCCCTCCGGTTGCAGGACCGATTCGACCGCCGGTATCGATCAGGATGACATCATGCATGACACGCGCCAACTCGAGCAGGCGTTGGCAAATCGTCATTCCATCAGTATGACAGACCAAATCCATTGCCTCGGCCATGCTGTCGGGAGGCATGAGCACGGAAACGTCCTGTGACACCGGTATCAGTGCGTCGCAGATGCTGTCCCGCGAAATATTTCGAGTGCCGTTGACCCAGCTGCTGACCACTTTCGCTTCAGCACCGTTGACCGTAAGCGAACGGCAGAGATCGCGCGTTTCTACGTCAAGGTCCCACAACAGGGTACGTTTACGATACACACTGCAAACCTCTGCGAGCGCGGCACAAATGCTGGTAGCTCCGGTCCCACCTTTGGCATGCGTGACTACGACAATTCGTGCCTCGCGAACCCGCCCCTCTCTGCGAAACTCGGCGTAGATGCCGACAAGTTCCTGGAGGAGGTCGAGCGGCGACGATTCCTCCGGCAACACTTTTCGGACACCGGCCGAGTGAGCCGCCCGAAAAGCGCCTCCCGAATAAGCCTCGTCGGTGACGAACATGATGATATGCAGCCAGGGCATCTGGTTGAGTGCCTGACGCGCGAGCTGAGCGCCGCGATCATTGAGCCCCGATCCGAGCACCAGGACATCCGCATCATGGATCTGTGATTGGTAATCTTTGTCGAGGACGAGTTTCACTCGAAGGTCGAGCATCTCAACGTCGCTCTGACTGAAGGATTCAATACGACGGGCAACTGCCGCCTGTCCTTCTGCTGTTCGATCTACAATTAAGACCCTCATGTGCCTTCGCGAACCGCCACCTGAAAAACGCCATTTGTCCTCATGCCGAAGCGAAGCCCAGCGCTGCTTCGCCTAAACCGACACGACTTTCGAACCACGGGAGGAGCTGTCGACTTCTTCCCTTTCGGGGATAAGAGTTGGGACCACGAGCTCCTGAATATCTAAGATGTGTCGCTCAGTGATACTGGTGCACAATTCAGTCAACAGGCCAGCACTCTTTGGTGAGGAACGCGTTAGCGAACGCTATCGGAAACGCCATTTGCCCATATCGTTAATAAGGAAAGAAAGGCTACTCTACGTAGCCCGCCGGCGGCGGCACTTCCCCGGTGCCAAACAGTTCGGGCATGTAATGCATCAAAATAAGTAATCCGACCCCGAAGCCGACGAAGAAGATAAACATCCATGACAGCACCGTTCGGAAGACGCTGCTTGCTGGTTGGTAGAGATCCAGCGAAAGTTCTTTCATTCGCTCAGTCGATAAGCGGCTTTGCGACACGGCGACGCTCGGCGGCGGGGTGTCGTTCCGCGGTCGCTCTCGACGTGGTGTTTCGGCTTCTTTCCTTGCTTCCGGAGCACGCACTTTCGGCCTTACCTTCTTCTCCGGCTCGCGAAAATCTTCGAAGAGGTCAAACGCCGGCTCGTCAGAAGGTTCCGCCAAGGCGCCTGTCGCGTTCGGGCCAAGCTGCACGGAAGAAGAAGTCCGTTCTCCTGATGTGAAGCCGGGAAAACTCTCTCCGCCATCGAACGGTGTAATGAGCGCAGCTCCTCCCCCGATTCCCATCGCAAGCTCTGATCCGACGCCTTCTCCGAGAAGCGGCGGTAGTTCCTTTTCAAGTACGCGCTCATCTGAGGTGGAGTCGCGCACGATAGGATGTGCCGAGGAACTGTCTACTCTGATTCCCCTCGAACGGCGGAGAGCATCCAAATCTTCCAACATCTCCCTGGCCTGTTGGTAGCGCTCTTCGGGGTCGCGAGCCATCGCCTTCAAAATAATCGTGCTAAGCGCGACCGGACAGTCTAGCCGCAGATGATGCGGCGGTTCAGGATCTGTGCGAAGACGCATGGTCATCGTCTCGATGACACTCTTTCCTTTGAACGGTGATACCGATGTAATCATTTCATACGCCAACACACCGAGGGCGTAGATATCTGACCGGCGATCGACCTGTCCTCGCTCCAAGTATTCAGGACTCACGTAGTCGATGGTACCGACGACACCACCGTGCTCCGTCAGCTTCGGACCGGTTCCGGTTCGCGCGATACCGAAATCCGTGATTTTGATGTCGCCCTGAGAGGTAATGAGAATATTTTCCGGCTTCAGATCCCGGTGGATAATGCCGGCGTCATGAATGGCCTGCACCCCCGAGGCCATCTGGCACAGCATCATCACGATTTCGTCGATTGGAATCTCGTCGTCACTGCTGATCCGGTCCGCCAGGTCACCGCCACCGATGTATTCCATGGTGAATGCGATGAGGTCACCGTCACGGAAATACTCGTAGGCACGAACGACGTTGGGGTGGCTCACCCCGTAGGAAGCGACGATTTCGTTACGAAAGCGGGCAGCAGCGACCTCATCGCGAGCGACCTCGGCGAAAAGCACCTTCATCGCCACGATGTGCCCGGCAAGCTCTCGGTGCCGACACGCATAGACCATGCCCATGCTGCCGGTGCCAAGGCACTTCACCACCTCGTAGCGGCCGTTGACTATCGTGCCCGGCTGCAGATTGAGAAAGTGATCACCGCTCATACGTTCGCACTTGCCTTACCCGACCCCGCGGGTACGGGCCCGCAACAGTTCGCCTTCAGACGACCGTTGCCGAGCGCTATTCCGAATCGCCTGCCGGTTCAGGTACTCCGGCGGGAATGGTACATACGACGAACCGGCGCTCCCCGAAGCGTACGGTATCGCCATGATGCACCTCTTCCAAACCACCTGCCACTTCAATCTCCTCTCCGCCGTCCGCACGAGTCACACCCGTACCGAACTCCGAGAGCTGATCGAGCACTTGAAGCCGTCCGTCGCGCGTCGCCCGCAGAATGGCGTGCAACGGTGAGATCGACTGGTCGTTTACGAGAATATAATCTCCGTGATCCGTTGGCCGAGAGGTGATAAGCCAGCGGCCGGTGCGAACCTCGAAGACCTCTCCGTTCGGCTCTGTGTCGAAGCTCACCAAAAATCCGATAACTCTGGTGCGACCGGTTGATGAAGTGGGCAATGCCTGCTGCGACGCAGGCTGTCCTGCCCGAGCGGTCGGCGCTGACTTGGCGTTCACGGTGACATGCGGCTGCGCTTGCGGAGCAGGCTGCGGGGCCGGTCGGGCCGCTTGCTGCGGCGCAGATTGTCGTGGAGCCGAGGCACGTTGCGGCGCCATCGCGGGACTTGGTTGGCCACGGGTCGTCATCACTGGCGGCTCATGCCGAACCGGTGGCGCGACCGTCGTCATCGGGTCATACCCCGCGGTCGGCTCCGGCTCGCCGACATCAGCAGCCTCATACATCGGCTCCTCATAGGCCGGCGTGGCAGTAAATCCTCCATTTTCCGATCTCGGAGCACCCGACGCATCCCAGTCCACCAACGGCGGAAGGAAGTCGTCGAGCGGGTCGCCCTCATCTTCTGCGGGATGAGCCGACGGATCCTGGTGAAGCAGCGCCCGCACTTGACCCGTCATCTCGGGAGTCAGCATTACCGTCCGATTACGAGCGCGCGACCCCGTGCCGCCATTTCGCTCATCGACCTCCTCGACGTAATCGAGGTCTTCAACCGATCCTTTATCTTCGTTCATTATCCTTTCTCCAAAACCAATTGACGCCCATTCAGTATATCCTGCGCGAGAAGTGCTCCATTAGCCGTTGAGGCTGAACAGAACGAATAAGGCTGCCACCAAGCAGCCCAGCACGAGAAGAATTCCCATCAACGCTATCCGCTTTCCTAGAGAAAGCCGCGGCCCTCGTCGTTCGTAGACAGCCGAACGAACCGTCTCATGCTTCTTGCGACGAACCGGTCGGCTTGACGGACCGGCGCTTTCCTCGTGAAGCTGACCGCCAAGCGGCAGCACGGCGAGCGTGATATTGTCATAGCCGCCTCGCTGCTTGGCGAGTTCCACGAGCTGCACGCACGCCTCTTGCGGAGTAAGATTTGTCACCCGCTCCGCGATTTCGCTATCTGAGACAAGACTGTACAGGCCGTCGCTACATAGCAGTAGCCGATCCTCGGCCTCCCCGTCTGACGCGTCCCAGATCCAGAACGTTTGGGCGTCCAGCTCCAGCCGCGGTTCCGCGCCGAGACACCGTGTCAACACGTGCGACTGCGGGTGCGAGAGCGCTTCTTCAGCATTGATGGACCCACGATCGACGAGGTCTTGCACGTAGGTATGATCGACTGTCAATTGTTGAATTTCACCGGCTCGGACAAGGTAGGCGCGCGAATCGCCGGCATGGGTAATGACAACTTCGTCGCCCTGAATAAGGGCGCCGACGATGGTCGTCCCCATACTACTGAACGCCGGGTTCTGCCGACGAAGCACGATTATACGGTTCGCTTCTTCGATAGCGAAGCGCAGTGCTTCCTCTCCAGTATCGAAGTCTTGCGACTCGAGGGCGCGCCGGATGGCATCGATGGCAAGCTGAGCAGCGAGTTCGCCGCCAAGCGACCCGCCCATGCCATCGCATACGATCCAAGCACGTCCCGCAGGTGAATCGACGACCGCGTAGCGATCCTCGTTGATCTCCCGCTCACAACCAATGTCGGTGATCGCCGCAGGAATACTTTCTTCCTGACGACGCTGCCCGAGATTTGCAACCGAAGGCGTATCTCCTAACATCCGGACCCTCTGCTCACGAACCGTGAGAAATATCTGTCCTTGTTCGATTCTAACGGACGAGCGGCTTCAACGATACCGAGGCACCCGACTCGGGCGCCGACCGCTGAGCAACCAACCGTGCTGCACGAACCCCTATTGACGAACTTTCAAGCTCTACTCACTAACACGTCACGATCGAGCTACAACTTAAGCCGAAGACCATGTCGATCGAGCTTAAGATTCAGGATAAGTACTTATTGTCGCTGTTTTTCTGGGCGGCAGATCGCCAAGAATTCCCATACCGATCGTGGCGGTTATTGGCGACCCTGCGAACAACGGCTTGTAAACACAGGGTTTTCTCCGCTCAGCTTGTTACCAATGACAGTCCGTTTATCGGTCTGCAAGAGATCGTACCGAAAACAGCCAGTCCTCTTCGTCCGTAGCGAGACTGGCTTCCCATCCTTGGCGCTCCATCCAACCGACCAGTTCAATCCACCCTTCCCGGTCGAGTTCCGCCTTGACGCTCCGATCTCCGCGGTGCTCGCGTAGAGGGAGACCGGCCGCGACCCATCGCTGCTTGAGATTCTGGAACCGTCCACCGACGGTTGTTCTCAACTGTGAAAGGGATTCGATTCTAATCCATCCATCCCCGCGCGAATCACTTCGCAGCTGTAGTGCTTGCTCCTTCAAGGAACGATACAGCTTCCGTGCCAATGCCACGACAATAGCTTGACGGCGAAGTTCGACTGCCCGTGCAATTCTAATCTGCAGCTCAGCTTTATTTTCGTGCGGTTGCACCATACCTCCCCATCGACGCTATTTAGCCCTGCCAGTGTAAAATGCCCGTTTTGAGACGACCATTGACGATTCGTATAGTCGTTTTCGGCCCTGTCTCGTGAGGGCTATATTTGTCTTCCGCTGCGCTCGGCAAAAGTGCTAGGCGGAAGAACGCTCTGAATGCGGGCGAACAGCGCCCGGCGACCTACCGGCTTCGTCACAAAGTCAGTAGCTCCGGCTCGGCGCACCTGCTCCGCAATTGCGTCGTCCGTGAGTCCACTTACTACCAGAATAGGCACCTCGTTACCGAACTCGGCGCGAATTGACCTGACGAGCTCGAGTCCGTTACTGGCTCCCAAATGAATGTCAGTGACTACCAACTTCGGTCGACCTCGCTGCTCGACGAGCGCAAGTGCCTCGTCAACAGAGCTGGCAGCTCCGGGATCAAGATGCAGTGCCTTCGCAAGCCTCGAATAGAAATCGAGGAGTGAAGGCTGGTCGTCGACGATGAGAGCCCAATCAGCAGCTTGCCCATTCCCTTCGACCAGCAGCTGGCGCGGAAGTCGAACGGTGAAAGTAGAGCCTTTTCCTGTCCCCTCGCTTTCGACCTCGACGGAGCCGCCGGCCGATTCGGCAACGCGACGTGACTCGGCGAGACCGAGCCCCAAACCGCCGCTTCCGGCAGAGTCATTCTTCCCCCGGTAGCCTCCAAGAAATATAGCGTCTCGTTCCTCCGGCTTAACTCCGACACCCGTATCGGTGACACGCACGGCTACCCACCGTTCGTCGCACTCGAGGAAGACACGCACGCTACTGCCGGGCGGAGAGTAGCTGATAGCGTTATTCAGAAGATTACGAAGTATCGTTTCGAAATGCTCCCGCACCGAGATGCGCACCCACACGTCGTGCGGCGGGAGAGCTTCCATTTGCACGGAGATGCGTTTGCGTTCCGCCCGAAGCGTGGCGAATCCCACCACCTCTCGCAGTGCTGAGCATACCTCCACGAGTTCCCGAGGCTGTAGATCGGCTAGCCGCTCCAGTTCCCGACGCCGTTTCGCGTCGGAAACGACCGTTGCCACGGAACGGGCGATATCGGCGATTCGCCGTATTTGCTCGGCCAGCAAACCCCGCTCTCCAGGCCCGTCCGAACCACCGTCCTCGGACAACGCGTCTTCCAAGATGCCCTCGCAGAGCAGGGTCAGGTCTTGCACGGTATTATTGATGTCGTGCACCATAGCGCTCAACTCGTATTCACGCTCTTGTAGGCGCTCCGAGAATTGCCGAGAATCTTCTGCAAAGCGTTCGCGCTCGGCAATACGCTCGAGCCGAGCAAGCGTTATTTCGGCCAACGCCGCAGTGCTTCGCAGTTCGGCCCTGGCGAGCGGTTCAAAAATAGGCACCTGGGAACCAAGAAAAAGGAGCAGCGGCGCCTCGACTGTATCGCGCTTGGAAAACTCGATGACGAGACCATGTCGAGGAGCAACCACACCGAGCCTTGCATGAAAGAATGAGAGGTTGGCAGGAAGCCAGTTTGCTGCCCGAAGCGTGACTCCGATCGCTCCGACGCCAACCGGAGGTGCAGTTTCGACCATCGTGCGCAGCGGATAGCTGCCTAGCCCCAGCTCGGTGCACGCCGCGCCCTTGATCAGCTCGAGGGACGAGTCGTCCTTAGAGACAAACGCAAGACTCGAATTCCAAAGCTGCATTAGATAATCGGCAGCGACTCGCGCCACACCCTCCGTTGCGTCACAGGTGTCCAGCGATCCGGAGAGTGCAAGTAAGAAGTGGCGTTCTTTCAGACGCCTACTTGTATGCACTGAAAGGAGTACCGCCAACAAGCCGCACAAGAGAAACAGGGTCCCGCCGAAAAAACTGAGGTGAAGCTGATACAACAGTTCGACGCCCGTGACCAAAGCAGTCAATACCAACGGCGTGAGCTCACGCATCCGCCACGGAACAGTGCCTACTGCTAGAAGCACGGCGACCGGCCAATAGAGCCACAAGAATGCGGTTTGCGGTGCAAGGAGCAGCACTACGCAGGGAACCAGGAAAAAGACAAGCGACGTGAACGCACCGAATGGCCAGAAGTAGTCGGCATTCTCCAGCGAGCGCTCGAGTCTGGCCAATGGAAGCCACAGCAGGAGGAACATTCCCCAAGCGACCATTGCCCAGCGCCAATTATCCTCACTTAAGGAAATAAGCAGCTGAGAAATGAGTGCGCTCGCCAATACGCCAAGGAAGAATAGCGACACCACCATCCGGTGTCGGCGTGGAGGTTCTATGGCCAGCACGCTTCGACTACCGAGCTCGACCACGCGGTTGGTACCACTGTCATCATCAGCCGCATTTGCTGCGGCATCAAACTGCACGAGTGTGCGAGCTCCATGCTGCTGCAATGCTCGTGCAATTCCTACCGAAACTGCCATTCCGACACCGAGCAGCGTTATTTCTCCGCGATACGAAAGCATCATCATGCCGATGGCGCTTAGCCAATCGTCGGTTAGGGGAAACAGCGCGAGCGCTTTCACCCCTAGGTCGATAGCCATCAGGCTCCATACGACGATTATCTGTGTCACAAGAGGCCAGGGGAGCGGGGCCAGCATGCACGCCAGCAGGACGTGGGGAATAGCCGCGACCGGATTCTGAAGATCGGCGTAGCCCATGCGAGCCATCGACAGCACCGCACCGACCATAAGCGTCAGGAATGCGAGTGTTCTGGGAAGTTGCTCCGGCGCCGACGCCTTCAAGAGGAGTGCGCCAAAGACCAGGATGATGAGCCCGTACACTTTGGCAAGGAGGGGCTGACTCAGCAAGTCGCCCCAGAATGCGACATCAAAAAAGAGGAGACATAGCAGCAAGCATCCCTGCAGCACCAGGACGTTCCAGACGAGTTGCGGCATGCGTGCCGCTGCGCTTTCCCGCCATCGCTCGCGACCGCGTTTCTCGATCTCCGCGGCAGTCCATACCGCCGAGCGAGATCGCACCAAAACAACGAGAAACGACAGGAGTGCCGTTACTCCGATGAGCGCGATCGAGTGGGCGGCAACCCAGCTGCCGACCGGCAGCCACAGCACGCTGACTGCCGCGGTCGTTAGTGCGCCGGCAAGCGCTTGCAGGTGCCACGACCAAATGTTGAGGAACACCGGCACCGTGAGAAGACTTACGAAATAGAGGTCAAGCAATACGATGCGTTGCGAGGCTCGTGGAACGACAGCTACGGCGGGCACCACCACCAAAAACGCGCAGCACAGAAAGAGCAGCAAGGTGGGATCACGACGTCGCAGCTTGAGTAGGCTCACGCCGACCACTGCCATGGTCAAACCGCCGGCGCTAAGCAGCAGAAATAGGCCGAGGTCCTCGAGACGGAGGCTGCCGATAGTACCCACGACGCTAAGCAGTACCGAGATGAACCAGCAAAATAGCATCAGCAGCGAGTCGCCCCACGGAGGCGCTGCGATACCGGAGCGGTTCTTCACGGCGGTCCTAAGGTAACAAACGAGGCTGGAGCTCATCAGCCGACCTCGGGATCCATCTCTTGAAAGCACTGGGCGCACACTACTCGTCCCTCGACAACCGGGGGGAGCTGCGTTTTATGCGAGAAAGTGACCGTGTAACGGGTGCTCCCACAGTGGGCGCAGGCCGGTAGCTCATACTGCTCATCAAGGAACAGTTGTCGTGACTCTTCACTGACATAGTGTCGCAGAAAGTCTGTGAGGGGGATCCCCCCGACACCTCGAACATCGGCAGTCCCGAGCAGGGCTCGAACCGTATCGAGCAGCGACTCGTTTGCCGCGGCACTCGACGCTTTTACGATATATCCCGCAGCGCCGTCCTCGAGGAACCGCTGTTTCAGGTGCACCGACGGATTGCCGGTCAAGATGATGATGTAAGGAATACTGCCCGCTCGGCGAAGCTGCTCAAAGAGATACGAACCGGATTTGTCGCCCAGACCGATGTCGATAATTGCCAAGCGAAATCGCATTACTTCGAGCAGGCGTTCAGCATCCGCCACGCTCTCGGCGGCAGCGGCCGTGTAGTTGGCCCCGGTGAAGAGCTTCAACAAACGCTCGCGCTCATGAAGGCCGTCTTCGACGACTAATATGTCTTGCATGGCGACGCTCGAAGCATTGCAGGGTTCATTTCTACAACCCGGTATCCAGACACCATAGAGTCAGACTGTTGCATGGCATCAGGCCCCTGAAGCGGATGCTGGAGAAGTTGGATATTCCTCGCTCGAAGAGCCGGCGCTCTTGCAGCAGCCGGCTGGAGGAGGATGTTCAAAGCTCGAGTCTGCGGTCGCTCCAACCCTAAAAGGCTCAGCTGCGCCTTTGTTGCGGCTCAGGTACCCGAATCAAACATTCCCCACTCATCGTCCTAATGTCGGTAGGCGCTGAGTTGCCTTCGCATAGTTTCCTTCCCTGTTCAGATTGAGCGATTGCGTGCATCGACTCAGGGATTTTCACGGAGCACCGTTTCTTACGAATCTAGTCGGGGAACCGTTTTTTTGCCCATGCTCGATGACATCCTCATCATTTTGAACGAACGGGAGGCGGCCAAGCAGCAGCTCGCTGAAGACGTTGTAGAGCAGCTTGAGCAGCGCGGACTAGCCGCAACACGACTCGTTCCTCGGCCTCGTCTTTCCGAGCTGATTCGCGAGCGCGCCCCACGGTTGGTCGTGTTGGACTATCTGTTGGGAGACTACGGCACAGCGGTCGATGTGCTTCAGGACCTCAAAGGGACATCGACAGCCGCGATTCTTTTCACGGACGAACCAAGCCTTCGAGTTGCCGTGAGTGCGATGAAGGCCGGAGCCCTCGATTACATTGAAATCGGCTCTCCTCGCGCATTGGAACGTCTGATCGATGCGGTTGCGCAGGCGCTGGCTACCGCAGAAGCAGAGGACACATCATCGACCGCAGCAACGGGCACACGAGTTGAAGAGCTCGTCGCAACCGCACCCGCTAGCCGCGCAATGATCGCCGACGCAGCCACTATCGCCGCGCAAGAGCCGCTCATTGCTGTACTTCTTGGACCGCCCGGAGCGGGTCGCAGCGCCCTTGCCCGATTTATACATACGAAGAGACATCATAGCGCACTGTTCCATGAGGTCGAGGTCGACCTTTTTACCGGATCTGCGTCCCAGATCTTCGGTACGAGACAAGACCGTGCCGTCGGCCTAGCGAGCGCCGCCGCTACGGTAGTCCTCGAACATGCGGACTGCGATACCGGAGAACTGGCCGACGCAGCGAAGATATGGCTTGAGGAGCAGCTCGGAAGCAGCGAAGACGATGAACCGCCTCTGCTGCTCTTTGCCACCCGCTGCCCTCTCCATGCCACAGCATTGATCCGCTTGCTGGACTGCAAGATTATCGAGGTACCGCCGCTCTCTGACCGCCACGAAGACGCCTTGGAGCTCGCGCAGGCCGCCCTCCGCGCACTCCCGAAGGAGTTTCGAAAGAACACACCCAATTGGAGTAGCGCTGTGCTGGATGCAGTGCTGCGCTTCGAGTGGCCGGGCAACGTTCGACAATTCTTGACCGTCCTGTCGAACGCCTGTGCTTACCTCGCCGTTAATGACGAAGTTCCGCTTCGGCAGGAATTTGCTGAAGCGCCGCAACTTCCTCAGGACCAGCACTTGTTCGTGCAGGCGGTGTATCAGGAGAAGCTTCGCTGGGAACGGTATCACTACTTCGCTGAGTCGCCCATCGAACCGCTGGCAGCTCGGATGGCGGTCGACGCGACCGGAGGGAACCTGCGAGTGGCGGCAGCGGGACTCGGAATCGGCGTACCTCAGCTCCGCACAATTCTGGGAGGATACGCAGATGCGTCCTAGCCTGACCCCGGTGGCATTAGTTGCGGGTACGGAGGATTTCGCGCGTCGGCTCACGGCAGCGGTGCGAGGCACGTTTCATGTCCCGGCCACTACGCTTGTCGGTGTCAATCTCAGCGATGCCCGACGTGCTGCGCTTTCATTACGCCCGAATCTGTTGGTGGTCGAACTCGGCTTTGCGACCACTCCTGCCGACGCACGATGGCTGAAGCAGCTGCTAGAGGATCTTCGTAGCCGATTCGGCAGAAAGTTCTTCAGCGTCGTTGCAGTCACTGACCCCGCAAAGTTGCTGTTCGCAGGAGATTTGCTCTTCCGGGAAGCTACATCCCTGGCACCTTCCGGCTTGGTTGACACTTTCTTGTTCACGCCCCCCCGAGGGATGACGACGCTCCCCTCGCTGGAGGCACAGCTTCTCGACTGTTATACCATTTGGGCAGAGTTACTGGAGTTGACTGCGGACGGGACCAATCCGCTCCCGGCTCTCTGGGAGCCGGCGTGGGCACCGACGCTTTCAGCACCGGAGAGCCGAAATGTCTGGTTCCGCTGGCTGCCTCGTTACGCCCGCTACACGAACGAAAACCCGCTAATCCTTGGCCCTAGCGGGAGTGGAAAGACTCGACTGGCCGAGGCGCTGCATATGCTCTCCGGCCGGCCAGGTCCGTTCATCAGCATCACACCGCGAGACTTCTCCAGCGCGGAGCTCGTACAGGCCGAGCTGTTCGGAGCGGTAGAGGGCGCATACACCGGCGCTGTCGAGAAATGGGGGCTCGTCAAGCGGGCGGAAAAGGGCACCCTGTTCATCGACGAGCTCCAGAGTATCGATCTCGATCTCCAAGGGAAGTTGATCACCTTTATCGAGAATAAATCGTATCGCCGAGTGGGCGAAGCGGAAAGTCACCGTGCCGATGTACGGTTTGTCTTCGCCACCAATCGGCCGCTGGACGAGCTTGTGGCTCAAGGGCGCTTGCGAGACGACTTCGCCTACCGGCTCGAGCGCCTACAACTGACTCTTCCGCCGCTCAGTGAACGCCGACTCGATATAGCCGCAGGCGCCAGCTTCGCACTCGCGAAGGTATTTCGAGAGCGCAGCGATTCAGGAATTCAGGAAATTGGCCCGAAGCGTTCGTCTCCCGCAATCGAGGGTTTGAGTACGGACGGATATCGTACGCTACTCGCTGCCTCATGGCCCGGCAACTTGCGCCAGCTCGAGAACTCGATTGCCAAGCTCATGGATCTCACTCATTTATGCGGGGAACGACTAATCTCCGTCGATTCTGTCCATCAAGCGCTCAGAGGAATGCTCGGCAGCGTCGAAGCCGACGGTGCTTCCATTCTCTCACGCGCCGCGGAGCAGACCGCATATCAGGCAGCTCAAGGGCAGATTCACTCCCTGGAGCGTTGTTGGATATTTCTGGCGAGTCAGGCGCGTGCCCTAGCCTTGGAACACGCGGGTGGGAGCGCTGAGGCCGCATCCACTCTTATCGGAGATAGTCCCAGTGCCATGGAGACTTTCGCGAGCGTTCGAGGGGTCCATCGATGAATACTCCTCCAAGAACGCTTTTGCCCGTTGCAGAGTTTCTCGCGTTGACAGGACTACCTGAAATCGACGTCCTTCGAATGCTCGCTCGCGGGGAACTCCGCTCACAGCATGCCCCATCCGGATGCCTTCTGATCGATACGGCCACGGTTAGTGCGGAAACCATCGCTTACCGCACCACCACCTCCCTCGTGGAAGAGGGCGATTCGCGGATCCTCGATGAAGCAGTGGCTAGCACCCTGGTTCAGGCACTCGACAGCATGGTCGATGATGCCCTGGCCCTCGCCCTACGTTGGCTTGCCCAGGACAGCCTTTCGCAGAAAGATCTGTAACCTCAAGCACTTGCATCCACAAGAAAGGATGGTTACCTAAAGCTTATGTGACGGCAATCAGCGGTTTGCGGGAGAATGAATGAGATATTTTACACAGTCGTTCCGCATCGCAGTACAACAGTAGTACGACACATCACTCGAAGAGCTGTCAGGGTATTTAAAGTCACAGGCGGCTCTTCGAACGGATGACTCGATCGACCGATAGTGCGAAGCCCGATAGGAAAGTCGTTTGCCGGAATAGTGATTGCTTAGTGCGCAGATCGAAGTAAGCTGAGAAAAAGGTCTGGAGGACCAGCGTTAGATGAGCACGTTTTTCGTACCATATACTCGTAACGTCCCGGCTGCGATTGAAATTAAGGGGCACAAGCTGCTGATTGTTGCCAGTGAGCCGGAGGATATTGCCGCGGACTTGCAGCTCATCGGCGCGGATGAGATCCGAGAAATTGATCTTCCCGGAGACGAAGCACAAACGACAGAAGTGCTTGCGGACTTAGCCGCCGAGGTCGGCGGAGGCGTCGTGTTGACTCCTGCAGGTGTCTCACCCAGCGTGATGATCCACAGCCTCGAGCAGGAACTGCCCTGGATCCACTAAACGGACACTCGCCGATTCACCCTGTATTCGCTTGCGGCTTGTTGCATACGGTCTGTCGCGTACCGTCTGGTATGTAGTCCCCTCTAATCGTCTCATTGGTCGCTTCGGTGCAATGACAAAGGGAAATCTCAGAAAGAGCGCAACCCGGAGCCGAACGCTCGGTTGCCGATTGTTCTTGATCGCTTTTCTCGTTTCCCTGCTTCCAGGAAGGGCCGCTACCGCCGATTCCAGCTTCGCTGCAACGGAAACCCGTCTTACCTACGGCTTACGCACTACCCGAACCCTGCCCCGAGGCACCAACTTGCTCGTTGTGAAGCGCTTCCTTGAGGAAAGATGGGTTTTGAAAAGCGACGTCACAGGTCAGCCGGTGCTCGCCGAAGCAGACCTGGCATCCCTATATCTCAGTGCCTCCATACCGGCCCGCACCATCCTCAGCAGCACGGTGGTCGCCGAGGGTTTTCCCGTTTCGCTCGCCGACACGGCACCACCGACAAGACGATTGCTGACATTTATCGAACCCTCCGCCGCGATTGAAGCGGTCTCTCTGTGCAAACCCTACGAACCCGCGACCATACTCGCCCACTCGACAGCCGCAGCACACTCCGCCAAGGTGGCTGTAACGGGCGCAATCCTTGTTGCCCATGACCGCTCGGAACGAGAGGCAATCGTAGTAGCTGCCGTGCGGGAGGAAGACGCTACACGCATCGAGGTGCTGAGACGCGATGGCTACGACCGTTTTACCTTTGAGTGCTTGGATCGTTCCCAGTACGAGTAGCGACGCTAGCGAGTTTCGTTTCTAATGAGGTTCCCTCTCGAAGCGTTCAATGAAAACAGAATCCCACCAATTTATTCCGCTGGGGTATTTGGTGATTTAGCCTGCGCATTTCATAAACGAGCGAGCGAGGGTGGGACTCATTCGACCACCAGCGATGGTAGCTAGTACGCAAAACCGTCCGAAGCGAATAATGGATGAGTTCTGCAGCCCCTTCTACGAACTCAAGCGCAGCACAAGAAAGGACCGAAACCCCAAAACCAAACCGAGGCGAGCCATTCGTAGAAGGGGCTGCAGAACTCATCCGTTATTCGCGCAAGCATACCCACTTTCCTCATGCTCCTCGAGAAACCCAAATCTGGCGTACGGCCTTACATACTGAGCCCGCCATCGGCCATAGCGATCCACGAACCGTTAGGCATCCTGAGCAGCCGATCGAACGGCCCAGCGTTGTAAGAGATTGCTGAAAAACTCTTCGAGCAATCTGCTAACCCGGGTCAGATGTTATCGGTCTCTGGACAGTCCCAGTACGCGCTCGGCAATGATGTTCTTTTGGATTTCAGAGGTTCCTGCGGCAATCGTGCGACCGCGAGAGTAGAGATAGCGAAATTCCGCGCCAATTCGTTGTTCCGCGGACGCGCCCGGCCGACTCTGCAGCTCCAGCGCCAATTGGCAGATTTCTTGGAAGGTCTCGCTCCAGGCCAGCTTGTCGTAGGATCCCTCCGGTCCCGGGGCTCGCTGTTCGTACTGAGCGAGATGACTGAGCGCCAACGCTCGTAAGGCACTGTGGCGTGCTGACAGACGCCCGAATTCAGCTCGACTTCGAGAGTCTTCAGGGAGCGTACGCAGCAAGTCTCGTATCTCGGAGAGCACCGCCTGTGACTGTAGATGCCTAGCGAAGGTCAAAATGACGCGCTCGTACATCAACGTGCTGATCGCAATCTTCCACCCATCGCCGGGAGCGCCGACAATGTTCTTCTCGTCAGTGTGCGTGTCGTCGAAAAAAAGTTCGTTGAACTCTCGGTCACCCGAAATTTGCATCAGAGGACGGACCTCGATGCCTTCGCTCGTCATGGGAACCAGCAGGTAGGTCAATCCCTTATGCTTGGGCACACTAGCGTCCGTTCTCGCGAGGAGAAAACACCACTCGGCATACTGCGCAAAGCTCGTCCAGATTTTCTGCCCGCGAATAGACCAGCCGGTGTCGTTCCGCACGGCGACAGTTTTCAGGGAAGCCAAATCGCTGCCTGCCTCGGGCTCGCTAAACCCCTGACACCAGATTTCTTCAGCCGTGAGGATCCGCGGCAGATACCGTTCCTTTTGTTCCGGAGTGCCGTGTTGAATGAGCACCGGTCCGACCATGGTCAACCCGAAAAGATTGACGAGCTGCGGTGAACCCGCCTCGGCGAGACACTCCTGAACGACAGCCTCTTCGAGTAACCCGAGGCCACGCCCGCCGTAGCTTTCAGGCCAATGAACTGCAATCCAACGCTCGGCTGCAAGCTTGCGCTGCCAAGCTCGAGACACGTTGACGAACTCCTCGAGCTCGACTCGTTCAGGCAATACCGGTGGCGGGTTGGATTGAAGCCACTGTCGCAATTCCGCCCGGAGTGTTTCAGCTCGCTGATGAAGAGACAGTGTAAGCATAGGCGAGAGCAAATCAGAGTTCGTGATAGCGAAGGAGCGAATCTGACGAACGCTCCACCGGACTACCTGCCATCCGGATCAGTGGCCGCCCGCGCGACGCTCCTTGACGACGGCATGGCCCCCGAACTGATTCCGGAGTGCGGCGAGCACCCGGTCGCTGAACGTATTCTCACGTCTTGAACGGAACCGGGCAAAAAGGGCCGCGGTAATGACCGGAAGCGGCACCGCCAGCCGCACCCCTTCCTCGACAGTCCACCTCCCCTCACCCGAGTCCTGCACATACCCTCGTAGGCCTTCCAGCTCGGGATCTTCCTCGAACATTCGCTCGCTCAACTCGAGCAGCCACGAACGGATGACGCTCCCGCGATTCCAAAGCTTTGACAACTCGCCGAGGTCAAAGTCGAACTGCGACTCCTTCAACAGCTCGAAGCCCTCGGCATAAGCCTGCATCAAGCC
>JAGRAW010000349.1 GCA_020434415.1 Bdellovibrionales bacterium | reverse complement strand
ATACCGCTGGAATGAGTTCCGTCGTTGAAATTGCCAATGTCGCGGACGAACCCACTACCGCGCTGATGGAGCTGCGGTCAGCCGACGGCAATTTGCTCGACCAGTTTGTAGTGCCGCTGGCCGGTCATGCTACCCAGCATATCATTGTCGATGCCTACCTGCGTGCCGTGGGCGATTTCGGCGTCGCCTTCATCCAAGGGGTGGATTCAGAAAGTATCGTCGCTGTCGGTATGCAGTACGGGCGGACCGACACGCTTGGACTTCGCTACATGTATGGCATCGAGGCACAGCAATCGCTCGGCACCTCCCTACGTGGATCTTACAATACATTTTTGGGCCAGGGGTGTGAGCTCCTTCTCACTAACTCATCAGCGACCGCCCAGACCGTGACAATCAGTATGCAGCGTTCAGATGGCACGACGGTTATCGAAGGCGAATCCGTTGTTGTCCCTACACGGGGTGGCACGAAGATGGAGCTTTGTTCGAGAGAGGCTCCCGATTTTTATGGACTGGTTACGGTAACTGCTCCCGAGAGAAACACTATTGGAGCAGTAATCGTGCGGCGTGGAGCGGATACTAGCTATGCCTTTCCCACTCCTGTTCGTCAGTAGCGGAACTGAGAACCCTACCTCGCTGCGGATATAGCCTGTTCCAGAGTTGTACGGTCAACTCGATTAAATCCGGCGCCAGCGCCCGGTTCCTCCGCACAGGCGGTACGGAACTTGCTGCCTTCTCCGTCCTTGGGGGACAATCAGCCGCGGTTGCGCTAAGGCTCCGGAAAAACTGCGAGCCCCCCGCTGTTTGATGCATAGTTGCTTGGGGCATGGTTCGTGATACGGCATAGAAAATCGCTCTTCACCGGGTTGCAGAAGCTCTTGCTCGGGCTTTCGCTGATCCTGACCCCGCGTCCGACAGCCGCCGAAACTCCGCAGACCGGCCTTTGGAACGGATACCTGGGCCATTTGAACGTCGCCGAATGCAGTAACCCATCCGCCTCGGAAGTTACCTTGCGGCTTACGCTCCGGGGCAGCGGAGGCGAGACGCTCGCTACGCGTACTGCCGCTATCCCCGGAAGAGGCGCGATACACCTCATCCTTAACGATCTCTCACCCGGCGGTATCGCCGATCGCTACGGGACGTATCTCGTCGAGACCATGGCCGGACCACCGCTGACCGACTGTCTCACGCTCATCTATCGTCTCGCCCCTGCGGATGCTTCGGAGCGGGTGCAGTATGCCTTTGCACTCCCTCCGTCAGCTGCTCTCTCGGGAGCCAGCGCCGGGATCTTCAACTCGATGAACCCTTCCGGTTCATCCACTCCAGTCCTTAATTGGCTCACGGTGCTGAACACCGGCGAGACGTCGTTCAACGCCGGCATCGAGCGTTACCTTCCTGACGGCACCCTCAGCGGCGTCTCGCAAATCGCCGCTCTTGCCCCCGGAGAACGGCGCGACCTCGCGCTCGGACACCCGGAAGGGCAAGTAGTCGGTCTCTACCGGATCGTACCGGCGGATCCTGCCGCAGAGTATGGCGCCTTTCTCGCCCGCTACAGCCCGAATGCTTCCGGCTCGTTCGATTTCGCTTTTCCCCTGCCGTCGCGGCAGGGCTCCTGCAATCTCGGTCCGCTTCCCGCCAGCACGATGGATCCCGCCACCAATTGGGCCGAGGTCGCGAATACCGGAAGCCTTCCCCTCCCGGTGGAGATCGAGGTCCGCGATCGGAACGGCGCCGTGCTTTACCTGCAGGAGAGGATGCTTTCGCCTTACGCTCAGGCGCACCTCTACTTGAACGAACTGATCGGCGAGCGAAACATCGGCTCATTCTCGGTCCGCTGTCCGGGTGACGAAGCGGGGGCGCTCCTTGTGCAGAGCCTCTACTACGGCCGGGCAGCGGAAGGGGGCGTAGCCTGGGCCTATGTCTCGCAGGCGTCGGTTCAAACAGTCGGCGCACTGCGGCTGACCGCCCCGCTCAATACCAATCTCGGAGCTGCAAACTGGGCGAGTATCGTCGCGGGCTCCGGCGCCGTCGTGCTGGACCTGAGCATTTTCAACCAGGCAGGTTCTCTGGTAGCGGCCGGTGCTACCGGTCTTGCGCCGAAGCAGAGCCAGCATCTCGCCCTCCATGAGATGTCGGGCCAGGATTTCGCCGGCGTCGCGGAGATAGAGGTCGCAGAAGAAGGCTCAGGAACGCACAACGAACTCCTCCGGGTCTTTCCTGATCGGACGGGCAACGTCGACTACGTGATGAACGTATCTTTCTCCCGAAGCGCCTCCTCCTCGTCGTCGTCTTCTTCGTCGTCTAGCGGTGGCGCTTCTTCTTCGAGCAGCTCCTCCGGCGCTGACCCGTCGACCTTGCCGCGGCTGGCGCTCTCCGACTTCCACTACGAAGGGGCGTTTCGGCTCCCGGCTGACCCGTACGGAGCCTCCGAGCTGAGCTTCTCGGAAGGGCCGCTCGAGTATAACGCGCACAACCACTCGATCTACATCGTCGGCCATAGCCATCATCAGGCAATTGCGGAATTCGATGTGCCGGAGCTCGTCCGAAGCAGCACCTTGGCGGACTTGCGAATGGCTTCGGCGCCGCGCCAGGCGTTCGCCACCGTCCTGGAGCGCCCTTCAGGCGGAAATCCGCAGGCGCTGAATCGCATCGGCGGCCTGGAGCTGGTGGACGGCCCCGGCGGGCCGGAGCTGCTCGTCCACGCCTATGAATACTACGATGCCCCTGGGGATAACTCACATACGACCTTGGTCATCAAAGATGCAGCGCGTCTCCAGAGCTCGGCAGTGGTCGGCTACCACACGTTGCAAGGCGGTGCGGGACATGTCACCGGATGGGTATCGCCCGTGCCCCCGGTCTGGCAGCCTCTCATCGGCGGCACACACATCACCGGGCAATCGAGCGGCATTCCGATTATTGGCCGCACCAGCGTCGGTCCCTCTGCGTTTGCTTTCGATCCTGCCGCACTTGCCGGTCAAGGCGCGGTACAGGCGGATGTCGCTACCACCAGGCTGCTTGATTTCAGCCTTGCCGCTCCGCTCCATGATGACCTTTCCAACGACTCCCGGACCAACCATCTGTGGACGCACCTCTCGCGGGCGGTCTACGGACTGATCGTTCCGGGCACTCGCACCTACCTTACCCTCGGCTATTCGGGCGGCCATCAAAGCGGCGTAGGCTATAAGATAACCCAGGACGACGGAAACACCTGCGGCGGCTATTGCTCCTACCTCGCCGCAGATAACTACCAATACTACTGGCTCTGGGATGTAAACGATCTTCTCGCGGTGAAAAGCGGAACGCTCGCTGCACACGAGGTCCGGCCGTATGACTACGGCATCTTCAACACCCCGTTCGAAACCGACGCGCTCGGCGGTGGCACCTTTGACCCCGCTTCCGGGCTGCTGTATCTGACCGTGCAGCGTGCAGACAGCGGTCAAGGACCGTATGCGAATCCGCCGGTCGTGATTGCCTACCGCTTTTTGGCGGATTAGGAGGGGAGTCCGATCGACTGAGCTCGGCGTATCTACTGTTTTTCTGGCTCAGAGCGTTAGGGAGAGCCGGGACTGTGATTGGTCGGCTTCTCGGAGCACCCGGACGAAAAAGCTTTCAAGTGGTAGGGCAAATGACTCGCCATGCATCCAGCAATCCCGCGTCCGATAGATGATCTTCCAGAACGCCGGTGTCTATCTCTTCTCCCGATAGACGGATCATATTTCGAATATCCTCGACATGTTTCTGTGATCCACCTTCTCTGAAAAAGGAGAGTTTCTTGACCAACACATACTCAAGCGGCGCAACCGTTATGGTGCGTTCGTCCAGCCGATACGTCTTCCGGTTGTCGAGTCCCCAGTGGATAAGTCTCTCTTCGCCGGGGAAGTAGACATCTGCTTTAAAACCGGTTTCGAAGTGAATCAAGTTGACGTGCCCTCTCTGGCGACGCGTCATTTCCACCCGCAGAACTTCCTCGGGGGGAACATAAAAGCGGTCCTCAGGAAACGACTGATAAAACGAAGGCAGCATGTCCTCTCTAAGGCTCACGACGAGATCTATGTCATGGGTCAACCGGGGCTCTCCATACACGATAGCCGCAACGCTGCCCGTCACCATGTAGGGGATTCCGACGTCGTCCAGTGGAGCAGTAAACAGAAGAAAGAGGTTAGGACTTTGCATAAAGGAACGCTTGCTTTACTGCTTCGTGGATTTCTTCGTCAGTCAGCTCAGGACGTTTTGCTTTTAAAGCCGCGAATTTGAGGCTTCTTGCCGATTCATAGAGCTGAAGCGACGCTCGCAGCTTCTGCTCCGCAGTCATTCGCCGGAGGATGGCAACGGATATGTCTTTCATTGCTTAGATCGGTTCTGAAGATTCACTGATGAATCTCAGCGAGTATACCGCGAACCGCACGGAAATATAAAGGAGAGCGCAAATAGCCAAATCAACGGGGACAGAGAAACCGGAGGACAGAGAAATCGCAGAGAAACCGGAAGAGAAACCGGAGAGAGAAACCGGACACCCAATAATTCCCGGCCGCAGTCGCGTCCAGGTCCCGGCTCAAACCGCGGAGCAACTTGATTCCGATTTTAGTCAATGCGGACGCTACCTGCTCACAGGTCGTGGCAAGCTTA
>JAGRAW010000348.1:2280-4649 GCA_020434415.1 Bdellovibrionales bacterium | reverse complement strand
CAGGATTCGGTCCGTTCGCGAGGGCATACATGCGATCAATTCGAGTAACGTTTTGGTAGACGCGCTCGGCCAGTGCTTGTGCTGAGCTCATAAAGAAAGTCGGGCAGCGATGACGGACGAAATGCCGGATATTCTTATGCTCGATGGTAAGCACATTGGTGTCTTCTTCCGCAATCAAGGTGGCGGTTCGCTTTCCATCCAAAAATAGACTGAGTTCACCGAACGCCTCTCCCGGAGTCTCAATCGTCGCTACGTATAATCCCTCTGCCATCACGACAATTTTCCCGCTGAGCAGAACGAACATCTGCTTACCGCGACTACCTTCCCGACAGATTAAACTGTTTTTCTTGTACAGCTCGACATATCGAGAACGCGTCGAGGGCGGAGAGACCACCGCATGGAATACCGACGGCCGCCCATACAATTCTCCGTCACGGTACAACGCGGTGTCTCTACGGAGAGCGGCTAAATCACAGAGCATCCGTAGCTGATGACGAACCCCGATATCATACAGCTTATCCACCATCCGCACATACAGACGTGCCCGCCGCTGATACGGTCTCAACACATCTTTGAGGTCACGCCGGCTTTCTGCGAAGGCGTGATTCGTAAACTCGATTAGGCGGCCAAGGAAGATGTTCGAGTTGTAGCCGAAGTGAAACTGGTTGATCATTTCTGCTACCACATCGAGCGTAATGCCGGTCGCTTCACCCGCTTGACCCAGGTAGAGATCAAAAAGGCGCCGCTGAGTGTGATGGACATCTGCCAACAGAAATTCGAGCGTCCCCACCACGATGCTGTTGGCCTCGATGGAATGTGGGTCGCGACCGGGTAATCCGACAAGAACGGGTCCTTTAGAAACAATGAAGGCCCGATCAACTGTGTCGCCTCTTCGGTATAGCGGCTGCACGCTCATTCAGTCTCACCCTACCCTGAGAGATCTCGAGTCACCTCCGGCGCTCGGCGCCTCCACGCTCGCTCCAGCAAGCGTTCCTCGAGCACAAACGGCGAAAATGCGTTCAATCCAAGATACTGCACGGCGGCCGCCAGCGCATCGTCGCCACTCCCCCCTACCCCAAGGCGCTGAGCAACGTCGAGAAGCGCCGCTTCGGGGAGCAGCCCGATGAGCTCACTACCTCGAAGCTCGATGCCCTCACCGGCAGCCTCCTCTCGACAGGCCTCAAAGACGTCATACAGGCCCGTTTGCTGCCAGTCCAAGATATTGGTCGACACTTGCGCACAGGAATACGTCGGCATCATCCATCCCACCGCACGAACTTCAGCCAAACGACCCGGCTTGCCTGAAGTACCTGATGACCGAATACGTTCTGCGATTCTTTGCGCCGCTGCGACGTCAGAGCTCATAAGCCCGATATTGAAGGCGACCAGGATCTTGCGTGCACCGACTATGGCGGCTCCGCTTCGGCTGTGAAATTGAGCGGGGCCGAAATCAGGGCGCCACCGTACACTTTTCAAGCGATGTTCCAGTGTTTCATAGCCCTTGCCCCGCACCTGAGGCAGAGCGCGACGCTCCGGGATCCGGGCAGCTTCTTCATACAGATAGACCGGCACCCCGAGTTCCACACCGATTCGCTCTCCCAAAGCCTCTGCGAGCGACACACATTGCTCCATGGTCGTGCCTTCAAGCGGAACAAATGGAAACACATCCAGTGCGCCGATTCGTCGATGCTCCCCCCGGTGGTTGCGCATATCGAGATTCTCGAACGTCGCTTTTGCAAATCGCCATGCCGCCTCCAAAATCGCGGAAGCGGGACCGGCAAACGTCACTACCGTCCGATGGGCATCACTCCCTTTGTCGATGTGCAGCAGTCGTATTCCCTCGACAGAGCTCGCTGCACCGGCAATCCGTCTGATAACCAGCTCGTTTCTTCCCTCACTGATGTTCGGCACACACTCCACGAGAGGCTGGTCAAAACCGAGCTTCGCGATTCGATCTGTCGTGCTAGGCGTCATCGCTATCCGCCGCCAACATTGCATGTTCCGCAGAACAAACGCCCTCCGGCCACTTCATCATCACGCCCAGCAGACGCCAATCGCCTACGCCCTGAGCATCTGCAGGACTCCATACGCGGCTTACTTCAAGCGCCAATATCACCGGCTCCTCGCCTCGATTCACTGCTTGAGTCAGCGAAACCGGCTGCCATTCGGTATCAGCGAAGGTGGCGGTATGTAGCATCTCACTTACCCCACCCTGGATTCGCTTGATGGAAAGGTGCAACGGATGTTCCGCGAGATCAGGATTCAAGGCACGAAAGTGTAAGGTCAAATCGGGTGGCGGGTCGCACAGCGCCAGTCTCGCTCTCCCGGCAGACCAGGCGAAGAAACCATCTTCGCCATGCTCCTTGGCG
>JAGRAW010000348.1:0-2270 GCA_020434415.1 Bdellovibrionales bacterium | reverse complement strand
TAAAAGCCGCGGGTGAGCATCGTCGAGCTCGCGTTTGCGAAGCCAAGACTATAGATGATCGGACACACAAGAGTCGCAACGAGGAGTATGCTTCGATGGAACGCGAGCACCTTTTCGCGAACGCTCTCTACTTGAGAAACGCCGATACCGAGGATGATCACCGCGAGAAAGCGAACTTCGTCGAAGAAAAAATGTGGCCCCGTCAGCAACAAAAGTGCGAGCACGCCCATCGTGAGGCGCGAAATCAGCAACAGCACGGGCGTCGATGCAATAGTGCGCTCCCTGTCGGCGCCGCCACTCTGGAGCGGCCGTCCTGAGAGGGCAAGGGCGAAGAGGTAGAATGCCAGCAGCGTTAGCGCGACCCCGATGAGGCCTTGTTCCGCGAGGACTTGAAGATAATAGTTGTTTGCGTTGTCTCTCCAGTCCTCCAGTGCAATCCCAATCGATCGCGCCGTGATCTCCTGCAAGCCATAGAACCGATCGAGGCCGACCCCGATCAGCGGACTTTGTTCCCACATGGCCAGCGCGATCCGACCATAGATAAGCCGACTGGAGAGCATTTGGCCGCCCTTCTGCCAATGCATCGTTTTGAGCACTCGATCGAGACCGGGAACATCGACTTGCTGATCCAACCACTCATTGAGAGGTGGAAAGCCGAGAAAGGCCAGTCCGAGAAAACCCGCGAACACCAACAGGAACCCGCGCGACCGTAGCGCCCCCGTCGAACGTACTCCAAACATTCCGGTGAACAGCAAAAGCAACCAGAGCAGGAGGCCAAACCACACCGTTCGTGAGCCTGACCACGGCGTTACGATTAAGAGCAGCACCGCAGCAGAGCGGAAAAGCCATGCACGCAGGCCACGGCCCGCAACCATCAACAGAGGAATCAGCAGTGCAGCCATGATGCCGAAGGCGTTGGGGTCCGAAAAACTGGCACTATAACGTCCCACCATCTGCCAAAACGCGTTCTGGTTCAGCGCAAACAAAGGGTGGGCATCGTTAAACTGCATCAGCAGCACAAAGACAGCCCCCACGCTGCTCAAGGCCAGCCCTCCGAGCAAAGCGGCCAACGGCTTTTCGTCTACTTCGCGCTCTACGCGTACGATGCGGAATGCTAGAAAGACTGCGAGCACAAACCCGCTCAGGATCTCCGGAACCGCACGCCACTGGCTATAGCTCTGTCCAGCGTACCGTACTATCCGTCCGAGCCCACCAGCCTGAAACAATGTCGACAGAATCAGAAAATCAGCCTCGAGGATAACTGCTTGGACGAGCGAACAGAGGAGGCTGAGCAATAGCGCCAGAAATCCAAGAAGCAGAAATCGCTCTGCGATCCTTACGGGTTCTTCGGACGGCGTATGTACCGCCAAGTCTTTGACTTCCGATCCGAGAAGCCACAGGGCGACGAACAACGAGAGACTACCCGCACCTAGCATCGGCAACAGGCATAACGCTGTCCCAAGCAGCCCGAAAGCGATGCGCCGACCGAGTACCGCAGAAAAAAAGCCTCCTGCAGCAACTGCGGCACTTATCAGAAACAAGTAAGGCGGATCAGGCCGGATTTCGGCAGCCGAAATGGCAGCTGTTAGGCACAGCAGCGGTGCGACAAAAACAAATCTGAGAAGGTAGTTGCTCATCCTGGTCCAGAACGGCATCGAGAGAGGGGCGCTTCGTTGATTCACCGAACCGGTCGGTGGTTCTCGTTCACCGGCCTGATCGAGCTACAGTGGTATCCGCTCGGCTACACCGGGAAAATCTGACCGACCGATCATTTTACAGCCGACAGTTTCCCAGCCGACAGTTTCACAGCCGGCTCGCTTACCAGAGCGCGGTATCGGCCAAGCGCCCTTACGAGGTACTCAATTGCCGTGCGAAGCGACTTCTGTCCTTGCCCGAGCGATCAATCCAGAGCGTCAGACCGTCATTTCCGAGGTACTTCATCATAGACTCGGTCCCACCGGCAAGGAGAGATTGCGTTGCTTGGCGGGTTGGAAGCTCGGTGGTGGAGCGGCCGATCAGCACCTCCAAGAGTTCTACTTCAAGGTCGCCTCGCCGAGCCTTACCTGCATGGGCAAAAAGGTCGTCCGGGGTCGCGGGTGTGCCCAGTTCTGCGAGCGTATATCCTCCGGCGAAAAAGACCTTCTCAACGAGCGGTTGTGGGCTGGAAACAGACCAGGGGGATCGTTCAGGCAGCGGCTCGGTATCGGCTGAACCTAGGTCTGTCACGTAAAGACTAAGATACTCCTCCGGACGGGCGAACATGGTCACAT
>JAGRAW010000347.1 GCA_020434415.1 Bdellovibrionales bacterium | reverse complement strand
GAAAAGCCTAAGTCCGCCGCAGGGGAGTTCGAAGGGGCGCCGGGCGTAGGTAGCATGTTGCTTGTGCAGGCAAGGACATGATAGCCCTGCCGATTCATAAAAGGACCCTCATGAAACAGCTCGAGCACAACAACGCTATCAGAAACGTCGCAATCATCGCCCACGTTGACCACGGAAAGACTACCCTCATCGACCAGCTCTTTCGTCACAGCGGAGCCCTGAGTGCGCGCGCCAGCGACTCTGACCGCGTGATGGACAGTATGGATCTAGAGCGCGAGCGGGGGATTACCATTGCCGCCAAGAACTGCGCGGTGCGTTGGGGGGACGCCAAGGTCAACATTCTTGATACTCCAGGCCACGCCGATTTCGGCGGAGAGGTCGAGCGAGCTTTGATGATGGTCGATGGCGCAATCCTGCTTGTCGATGCATCAGAGGGGCCGTTGCCGCAGACGCGCTTTGTGCTCAAAAAGGCCCTCGAGCGTCAGCTGCGAATGATTGTGGTGATCAACAAGATTGACCGTTCCGACGCACGACCACAGGAGGTATTGAACGAGGTGTACGACCTGTTCATCGACCTCGATGCGACGGAAGACCAGTTGGAATTTCCTGTACTGTACGCAATTGGTCGCGAAGGTATTGCGAAACGATCGCTGGAAGGGCCGGACGGCGACTTCAGTCTACTGTTCGACACGATTATCAGCGAGATCCCGGGCCCCTTGTTTGACCCGACCGAACCGTTCCAGATGTTGGTAACGAACCTGTCGTACTCCGAATATCTCGGGCGTCTCACCGTAGGGAGGGTCATGCACGGCCGTGCAAAACAGCAGGATGCGTTGGTCTGCATCGACGAGTCGGGGGAGCAGAAGCCGCTCAGAGTCGTCAAGCTACAGGTCTATGATGGGATGGGGTATGGCGAGACCACAGAGGCTTCGCCCGGCGACATCATCATTCTTGCCGGTGTGGACCACGCCAAGATTGGCGACACGATCGCGACAAAAGAGCGCCCGAAGGCGCTGAAGCGCATCGCGGTTGATGAACCGACAATATCGATGCGCGTGTCTGCGAACACGTCACCGTTCTCAGGTAGAGAAGGTAAGTTCGTGCAGTCGACGCGGATTCTTGAACGCCTGCAGAAAGAAACCTTGCACAACGTAGCGCTAAAGCTCGAAGAGCAAGAGGACCGAGAGTCCTTCGTCATCAAGGGCCGCGGCGAGTTTCAAATGGCGATTCTCGTCGAGACGATGCGGAGAGAAGGATTTGAGCTCTCGATCGGTCGACCGCAGACGATCATGAAGGAGCAAGACGGCAAGCTCCTCGAACCCATCGAGCATTTGTTCGTCGACTGCGATGAACAGTTTTTGGGAGTAGTGACGGAGAAGCTGTCTTTCCGCAAAGGGCGGATGGTGAACATGGTCAACCACGGCACCGGCCGAGTTCGAATTGAGTTCTCGATTCCGGCACGCGGCCTGATCGGATATCGCAGCGAATTCCTGACCGACACGCGGGGCACGGGAATCTTGAATGCGTTTTTCGAAGGCTACGAAGAGCACCGTGGGGAGATTCGATCGCGACTTACCGGCTCGCTCGTGGCGGATCGAGAAGGGGAGGGTGTGGCCTACGCCTTGTTTCACCTAGAACCGCGCGGCACGCTTTTCATTACCCCCAACGAGAAGGTCTATGAAGGCATGATCGTCGGCGAGCATAACCGCGATAACGATCTCAACGTCAACGTGTGTAAGACCAAGAAGCTAAGCAACATGCGTGCTGCCGGAAAGGATGACAACATCCTCCTTACGCCGGTGCTGCCGATGACTCTCGAGCGCGCGATGGAGTTCATCAAGGACGACGAGTTGGTGGAAGTAACTCCGAAGAATATCCGCCTGCGAAAGAAGATATTGCGGGCAAATCAGCGGTCGTAGTTGCTTATCTGACGCGGCAATCTCGTTTGGCCCGTTAGGACTTTCAAGCAGATTGCTTTTCTTCCAGCTCTGCCCACCGAGCATAGAGTGTCGTGACCCGTTCGTTGGCTTTTGCTAGAGCCTCGCAAAGCTCTTGCAGCCGTGCGCCGTTGGACTGGGCGTCGGGTTCGGCAACAGCTTGCTCCAATCGCTCGACTTCCGCTTCCGCGGTCAAAATAGTTTCCTCCATGGCATCGAACTCCCGCTGTTCGATGTAAGACAGCCGTTTGGTTCGCGGCTTAGGCCGGTCTTCCGCAGGCTTTGCCGGAGCGGACGGGCTCGACGCCGGACGTTCGGAGAGATCCCTTTCCCACTGGGCGTACTCCGCGTAAAGCATCGCTTTTCCTCGGCCGTCGAGGCCGAGAAACGAGGTGCAGACTCGGTTGAGCAAAAAGCGATCGTGGCTGACGAGCACCAGCGCACCCTGGAAATCGAGCAGGCTTTCCTCGAGTAGCTCGAGCGTTTCAATGTCCAGGTCGTTTGTCGGTTCGTCGAGGACCAACACGTCCGGAGTCTCGAGCATCAAGCGAGCAAGGCGTGCTCGGGCACGTTCGCCACCGGAAAGCGCGCCGTAGGGCTGAACCAATTGCTCGAACTGGAAAGAAAACTTACGGGCCCACGATGCGACGTGCACGGCTCGTCCCTGGTAGACGACACTATCGCCGTCGGGAGCGAGCACTTCCTTCAGCGGCAGATCCTCTGGAATGCTTTCGTCGATCTGGCGAAAATACGCGATCGAGAGGTCGGCCGCATGTTTGACCGTGCCGGTGTCCGGCGTCATTTCGCCACAGAGCACGCGAATAAGCGTGCTCTTGCCCGTTCCGTTCCTGCCGAGTAGCCCCAACGACTGTCCTGCGACCAGTTTCAAATCCAGTTTGGAGAATAGTGGTCGCTCACCGAGCGTCACTGACACGTTTGTCAGCTCGATGAGCCGCTTCGTCTTACGTTCCGAGGACTCGAAGCCAAGCTCAAGGCGTCGCCCGCGATGTTTCGTTCGAACAAGCGACAGCGATTCCATCATCTCGAACGCGCGCCCGATACGATGGCGTGACTTCGTGGTTCGCGCTTTTGCGCCCTGACGGAGCCATGCTTGCTCTGTTCGAACCTTGTTAGCGAGGCTCTCTCGCTGGCGTTCCGCCGCTTGCAGGTATTCGTCCCGCCGCATGATGTATTCCCCGAATCCCCCCTCGCAGAGGAAGATGCCGTTGGGATAGCGGGGGTGCACTTCGGCGATGCGATCCACGGCATTCTCCAGAAACCAACGATCGTGGGTGACGACGACCCACGCGAACGTGGCTCTGTTGAGGAACTGCTCGAGCAACACGATAGTCGGGATATCGAGATGGTTTGTCGGCTCATCAAGGAGCAGCAGGTCCGGTTCGACCGCGACGGCAAGCGCCAACTGTAAGCGTTTGCGCTCGCCGCCTGAAAGACTTTCGGCTGTCCGCTCCTCATCAAAGAGGCCAAAGCTTCCAAGCGCTGTTCGAGCGCGTGCTTCTGCTTCAGCGATTGAGACAGCGCCTTTCGCGGCCTCGTGGCGAGCTAGATCGAGAATGGACTGGCCCGGATCGATGGCGGCTTGTTGCTCGGCGTAGGAAACTATCAGGTCCCGCCGCAGGGTGATGCTTCCGTCGTCAGGTTCGTCGATGCCGGCGAGCAGTTTCAGTAGTGTCGACTTCCCCGCACCGTTCGCGCCGATGATGCCGAGGCGCTCTTGCGGCTCGATACTGAGCGACAAGTCACGAAACAGTTGGTGTGCGCCGTGTCGTTTGGCAATGGAGGAAACTATGGCTAACGTCATGCTTTAGGTGCGCCCGTGTTAGGTCGAGCGTCGACGAATGACGGTTTCGCGGCTGCCGCTGCTATGAACACGCGGTCGAGACGGAAAGTCACGATCCATCACTGTCTTTCGCCCGTCGCTACGAGCCTGCTCGATCGCCTCATCAGAGAGACGACGCAAATAATCGGAGAGGACCTCGAGCACTCCCGCCGAAGTATTGAATCCCGATTGATCTCGGATGTAGTCCTTCACCTTCGAGGCAACGACGAGGATCTCCTTCTCGCTTTGGGGCCTGGAAGCTGCGGCAGGCGGTCGCACAGGATTCGGTGAAGCGGAGGCGCCGACGGCGCGGGGAGTTGGAGCACTTGGAGCGCTTGTCGTTTGAGCCGTGTCCCTAACCGTGGGTGCGGTTTTCTCTTCTGCCCACGCCTCACGATGATTCATGACCGGCACGTGCACATCCCAACACTTAAGGGAACAGAAAGACATCGATGCGCGAGCTCGGTTGCAGGTCGATACACTGCACACCCAATACGGCTTACCAAATGCGATCGGCTTTTTGCAGGTAGAGCATTTACGCCAGTAGGCAGCGAGGGAAGGTTCCATTTCGAAATTAACGCCGTGAAGTTGGTTTGAGCACGTCTTGCGTTATCTTACGGGATGCCGCCGCGTTGTGCCAGTGCGGTCCGAAGGATTACTGCCTGGGCTTGAAAAGGAAACAGAAGCTGTCGGCTTAACCCGACCCAGCATCGGGAAGTCCGATGCTGGGGTGAACCTCGGCGCCTCACGCAATCTCGCGTGTGTAGGCATCTTCAACTAGTCGAAGCACATCCTCAACGCACGGTGCGCGCATACGGCCGTGCGTCTTCCATTCTCCCGGGTCGAGCGTCGTCTGATGGCGATCCTCAAGCC
>JAGRAW010000346.1 GCA_020434415.1 Bdellovibrionales bacterium | reverse complement strand
GACACCGTAACGCTTGGGAAGCAGGAGGTGAATTCTCGGGCCTACGTTGGTCGTTTCAATTTCAGCGGACAGGATCAACAAAAGCGCGTAAGCGAGCTATCCGGTGGTGAACGTAACCGTGTGCAGTTGGCATTGCTCCTCAAGTCCGGGGCAAACGTACTGTTGCTCGACGAACCGACGAACGACCTTGACGTCAACACGCTCCGGGCGCTCGAAGAAGGGCTCGAGACCTTCGCCGGGTGCGCCGTCGTAATCAGCCACGACCGTTGGTTTCTGGACCGGCTGGCGACTCACATTCTTGCTTTTGAAGGCGACAGCACGGTCACGTGGTTCGACGGTAACTACAGCGAGTACGAGGAGGACCGGCGTCGACGACTAGGCACCGAGGCCTCACAGCCGAAACGAATACGCTACGCCAAAATCAAGCGCTAGGAGTCTGTCCCGTAGATAGTTGCTACGAGCGAAGAGTCGGCGCGGGCTGCGCAACTACGAAAAAAGCTGTCGCAGCCGCCACGGCGCATGGGCGACTGCGACAGCGGGAGGTAAGGATGCGTTCGCTGTCTGAACGCATATGGAGGCGCAAATTCGTGATTCCTAGTAGTTGTCCTGTTCCCTCATGCGTCGAAGATACGCACCCCGCCCCTCGTCTGTAAGCCGAGAGTTGCTGTCAGCTCATCTTCGCTTATCGCATTCGATGCTCCGGTTCCGAGGCTGCCTTGCCAGACTTCCGAGATGAGCGCGATCATCGCTCCACAGCAAGGACAACCCAGCTCTCGCTGATGATGGCTGCGCTCGGTTGTCGCCTGATCTCCAGACCCGCCCCAGCCACATTCACCACACCGCAGGGTCTCATGGGCCTGCTCGTCCAGATACTTCACGATGATCTTCTTCGGCCCGATCAGGTAGTGAGATTTCATCCCGGCTCCTCGCATTCGTTACTCAGAGGTTGCGTACTACCGCTTGTCTCTTGGTGAGGTGACCCTAGCACCTTCTCCTGATACCCCTAAATTAATTCTTTCTATATCGAGCATTACCTCGACAAATACCCCGCTAACACGGATCCGGGCCCTGCAGCGCAGCCTGCATCAACAGGGCTCAAGCTCAGCAAGAAATATGCCGTTATCACGTATAGACAGGGGTATTGAAAGGACCGACTGATGGATGCAGTAGTGATCGGTATCACCGTTTGCAGTGTGGGCTTCGTAGCACTTTTGCTGCTTTACATCCTCCTGCGTCGCGATTCGCTTGCGAAGCGCGTCGGCGAACGAGTCACCAACCTGGCACAACGCGTCGGCGAATTCAGCGAGCGGGCAAAGCTTGTCGAGATACACGCGGCGGACTATATGAATTCGTTGAGCAAGGAAGCCACCCAAACACTCGGCGCCCTTCGGCGCACTATCGACGAAACAGAATCGCTGCTCGCAGAACTGCAGGGTCTGCTCGAATTGAAAGACTTCGGTGCACTGCAAGAAGCTGAGCTTCTTTTGAACGGCAGACATCCGGAGCAACAAGTCGAGCGCCATCACTTCGACGGAACATCGTCGAAGCGATTCTCACTCCCGAATAATTGGGAAGAACGCGTTGAGGATATGCTGCAGCATTTGGGCAAGGAAGTAGGTCGAGCTTCGGTGCTCGCCACAGAAGCGGGGATACCGAAACGTCCTAAGCAGCAGTCGACGATTTTTAGTCTGTTCAGAGCCGGTATTCGAACAAACCGAGGACCATACGGGTGGTGATCGTGTCGGGCTTGGAGACGCAAACAACCCTATGGAGCCGCAAGCGGCGCCAAAACCCGACAACCACGGATAGAGCCGCAAGCGGTGCCATCCCCCAAGAACACAGGTAGCGGTAACATCCATTCTCGCTCGTGCCATGCATCCTATCTCTTGACATGACGGTTGTAGAACCGGGGGAACAGTCTGGCCAGTCTCCGGGCCTTTACCTTCACGTTCTCTAAGCCACTCGCATCGAAGACGGTCATACTCTCGCACAACTGTGGCTTCTCCCAACATCGCAACACCTCCTCCAACATCTTCGGCGTAAAAGGAGAGTTGGTCTGCTCGTGCCGCTTACGCACCCGCTCCCGCAGCTCGTCGTCCGGTACATCCAGATAGACTAGCGGTGCACGTCCGTTGACGTAATTCGACACCTGCTTACGTTCGTCAGGTGAGAACAGCGACACGCCGAGTATCGGCGGCCTACATCGGTCCGCACCACCCTGCTCATCGAAGAGCAAAGAGTACGAATCCAGCCGTTTCAGAAGCATGTCGAGATACTCTGGACGATACTCCGCGTCGCCCAGCTTCAGCTCCCCGCGAAGAAGCCGTTGTCGATTGTCCGAAGAATGGACCATATATGGCGGGATGAACCGGCAATTATCATTGCTGAGCCACTCCAACGCCTGGCCAATCTTCGATCTGCCGGAACCGGGGGGTCCGCACAACAGAAACGCATAGTAGTCGCATCCCTGCGTAGTTTCTCCTGGACGAGCGTTGACCGTAGCCATTTTTGCTCTCCTTTCGAGAAAATAGGATACGCTTTCCTTAACCTTTTACGTCTCCAATCCCTTGGACGAATCCCTAGGCTCGTCAAAGAGCCCCAGGCCTGTCCAAGAGACGGTGTCTCGTCTACTCGTGGTTCAAAATTTGCCGGACTACAAAGCTTGCCGGACTACATAATTTTGCCGGACTACTGGAAAAGCGGTTTCACCTCGTAGCCGACACTGTTCCGTTTACTGTAGCATAATCAAAGAAGGGCGAGGAGGAATGTCCCGCCGTGGACACGAACCTTTTCAAAATCCTGGCCGCCACCGACGGTAGGAGGTTGAAAGCGGTCCTCCACCCGTGGGACTTTTATCGACGTTCCTTCAGCCCGATCTTTTCTTCCTCTCCTCGAAGCTCCGGCGTGCCTCACGCATGCCTTCGAGAATTAGTTCACGTTTGGCAACTCCCGCAGGTCGCTTTTTTGAAAGTCCGAGTAGATACGGCAACGATTGTTCGGCAATTGTTGGAACCGCGTGGGCAGTTACACATTGCACAAATTGCATTTGCAGAGCCTCCTCATGAAGTTTCTGCTGCTCACCAATATAGGGCTTAACCTGCCAGACAGGTCCGCCCCAGATCGGACCGGAACGAGCGAAAATCCGCCCGAGGTCAATCGCCGGTGTAGCTTGATGCATTACGATCTCGGCGCCCGTTATTCGCTTGCGAGCCAAGTCTTCAAGGATATTGACGGCAGCGTGAGTCCCCACGTAGCGAGGGAGCACCTGGTGCTCTTGTCCCCGCTCCACGTAACCGGTCGGATGAAAATTGAATATGTTACCTTCCAGCCGCTCGAGCTGACGTAACCGCCAGATATACCCGCAGGTCGCACTGAGTATGAGCTTCACGTCGAAAAGATCGATGATGTTATTCACATCAAAAGTCGAAAAATTCGGCTTGGTTTCGCTGTGAACGCCGGCTTCTTTCGCCATTCGAGGAGCTTCTCTCCTCAGAGCCTCGTACGGGCTGCGCGCTTCATCCTCCCATAAGCGGTTCAGGATCGTGTAAATACGGTTTTTCGTATTTCCGTAGGGGAACTGCTCAAAAAGCACGCAGCACACTTCCAAATATTTATTCAGCGGTCCGTAGAGGACTCGATGCAGCAATGCAGGGCCGTGGAAGCCCCCGGCAAACAACAACGTTCGAACACGTTCCATAAGTCTCTCGCGATCTAAGGAAGGAAAATCTGGGAGGAGTGTGATGGAACCGGGAAAACCCTGAGTGTCCACCGCGAACTTCGCTGGCGCAGAGGTTCTGCACCAACAAGATTCGCAGTCGGATCCCTTCTACTCTCGGCGCTCAGCGGAAAGAACTGTGGGTCACGCACTACTTCGGCGACCGTAGATTACAGATGTTTTTCCCGTACTATGCGTCCGACTGCAAGGTCGCGTTCTCCTGGAATGGAAATGCTTTAATCTCCGGGGTTTACTCAACGGCCAATGACATGGCACGCTCTTGAAACTCGGCGTCTTTGCAGCAGTAACACCAGGTTTCGCTCACATGTGCGCAACTGCTACAGTGAAGCGAATGAGGGGAATCGTGCCGCGCTATCCCTAGTATCCACCCGACAAGTGTCAACCTCACAACAGCACCTAACAACAGCACCCAACAACAGCACCTACCATGCCGATTCTCAACTCGATTACAGAAACGATAGGAAAGACCCCCCTGCTCCGGCTCAACCGCCTTACCGCCGGTTTGTCGGCGGAGGTGCTGGTAAAGTTGGAATCACACAATCCGCTTTCCAGCGTAAAGGATCGAATCGGACTCGCGATGGTCGAAGCCGCAGAACGCGAAGGCTTGCTGCAGCCCGACTCTGTCATCATCGAGCCCACCAGCGGCAACACCGGCATTGCGCTGGCATTCGTCGCTGCCGCCAAAGGATATCGTCTAATTTTGACGATGCCGGAGAGCATGAGCCTAGAACGTCGACACCTGATGCGAGTGCTGGGTGCAGAGCTGGTTCTCACGCCGGCCGAAAAAGGCATGCCCGGAGCAATTGCAAAAGCTGAGGAATTGGCGAAGAACACCCCGCGGTCGTTCATGCCGCAGCAGTTCAAAAACCCGGCGAATCCGATGGTGCACCGCACAACCACCGCAGAGGAGCTGTGGGAAGACTCGAACGGAG
>JAGRAW010000345.1 GCA_020434415.1 Bdellovibrionales bacterium | reverse complement strand
CGGGCTCATCTTCGACCGGAGAGCCCGTTGCTACACCAGTATTGGTATAGTCGCTGTTCTTTTCGCGAACACTGTCGGCTGGGGCAAATTTCATGAGCTAAAATGCGAACACTGGTATTTCTTTTTCTCTTGATCTGTTTTCTGACGTGTCTCGGTGCGATCGGGGCCTTAGCCTACTATGGGCGGCTTCCCTTCGCGGTAGTTCCACCCCAGGCCGAGCAAGCTCCGGCACGACTGGTGGCTAGCGAATCGAGTGCTGTGCCGACGATGCCGCAGGAAGACGTGCCGGTCTGGCTCGTAATGCTCACCGCCGGCTTCTTTGCCTGCCAAGTACTTCCCTTGCTTGTAGCTTCGCGGAAGTCACGGAAGCGCTTCCCTACAGTCACGGAGCTGAATGAAGTGAACTTCCTCTGTGAGACGCCGATGTACCTCGGTTTGCTGGGCTCGCTCTTCGGCGTCTGCATGACGCAGTTTCTGACGGGTTCACTTGCGGCACCGTTGGCCTATCTCACGACCATTAGCGGAATAATTCTCTTTTTGTTGGCGAAGTATACCATTGCGCTTCCGTTCGGTCATACCGTTGACGCACATGTGCTCTCCGGAGAGTAACGCCTATGAGGATGTTTCTCGTCGGTATGTGCGACATCTTTCTTATTCTCTACCTGACTACGCTCACGCGGGTGAGTCCGTTTCCTGCAAGTGCACTCACTGTTGACGACTACCGAGCACTGGAAGAGGCGAAACGCGCACTGGAGGACGAGCACACGCAAACTTCAGCCAGTCTCGAGCAGCTTCGGGAAGAACTGACGAGGGAGCGAGAACGTGCGGAAGCACTCGAGCTTGCGAAGTTGGAACTCGCATCAGAGCGCGAAGCGGCGCTTGAGGCCGACGCGCAATCAGACCGCGAGGCTGAGTTGTTACACGAAGAACTGAGCCGCATCCGGACACTTCGAACCGAGCAGGAGGCGGAACTGCAGCGTGCGATAGCTGAGCTGGAACGCACGCAAGCGGAAGCTAGGATGCAGCAGGACGAGATCGCCCGCTTCGAGCGGAAGCAGCTTGCTGCCGATTCGGCTCTCGCTGAACAGCAAGCGTTGCTCACGGCGGCGAATGCTTCCGCCCATGCTGCCGAGCAGCAAATGCGGGAATACGAGCGTCTGATGGACGAAAGTCGCCAGCGAGAGCGGCAGGCCGCCTCGGAGGCTCTCGCTGCCGCTGAAGCGGCAAGAGCAGCAGAACTTACGGCGAGGGAGGCAGAAGCTGAAGCCGCGGCAGCGAAAGCAGCGGAAGCAGAAGCACTTGCTCGCGCATCCGCGTCTGCCTCGCAGAAGGAACAGGCAATCGCACTTGCTCGGTATGCGGCGTCTCAGGCGGTGACTGCCCGAGAAACGGCTGCGGCTGAACGAAAGCGAGCCAAAATCGCTGAAGCTCGCAAAAGGGAAACGCAACAAGAGCTGCAGGCGGTGACCCAACCTGCGGATACCGCCTTCGAGCGAAACGTGAAAACCAAGGCGGAAAGCATGGTTTTTTCGGTACAGCGTGAGGCTCTCTTCGGTACCACGAGGGAGAAGCAATCGTTTAGCGGCATTCCGGTGCGACACGGACGCGAACGCGTCGTAATCCTCAGTCGCAATCAGTTGCGGGCATTCTTATCAGCAAATCCTGACGAGTATGAACGCCTCGATATCAGGATCGGAAGCCAAGCAGTGACGCGCGCGTACGTGCGACCAAACAAGCCGAAGCTTGTTGCTTTCGTACTCCCCTCATCTGGTCCAGCCGCAGACCTTGTTTCCGGACCGCTTCGCTCGACTGAAGTGATGCCGACGCTGATTGCCGTTCGCTCAAACACGAATCTCGGGCTTATCGATTCGTTGCGCGATGTCAGTGAAGACTACTTTGTCCTTAAACGGGACCAACTTGAGGAACAGGGCGGCATGGTACGATACTCGACGTCCGGTCTTCGAGGGACAGGCGATTTCGCGGAATATCTTGTACCGGGAGACCAGATCGTCGACTTGCAAGGTAACCTCTTGGGCATTACCACCGACGACAACTTGGCCACTCGGATCACCTCGCTCACTGGTTGGATACCAATCACTCTCACCGGCCGGCCAACCAAGGAAATCGTCCAAGATTTGCGATAGCAGTCGGGAGTCGAAAACCCTGAAGGAAGTGCCTGTTCGAGCGAAGGTTCAAGCTTCGCGCGAACAGGCAGCTTCCGACCTTTGACAAGGGGAGAAGCCGCTGCTCGCAGGACCGGCATTGTGGTAGATGCGACAGCACGCCGAAACGTGTCGCCGTGCCCGATGGACCGATATCGGACTCGGGATGCGAGTTGGCACTCTCGGTTGACGATTCCGGGACAGTCGCTAGTCGCTCGACCTTCGTGAAACTCGCTCGACTAAGAGAAGAGCGTAGTTTCCTTCCCACGAGTCATCGTGCGAAAGCTGTCGACTCCGCAGGTCAATAAGTGTGACCATGTTTACCCTTCCGACGGCTTCTACGACCTCTTCGGCACATCGTGAAGCTGCACACGGAGTGTCGAAGCCAAGTAACGCAACCACTTGGATATGGGCGTTCGCCTCGCGATACACCATGGTCCACGATCCAACTTTGATATCTGCGCTCCGCCGTTTGTCTACGACTTCCTTAGCGACAAGTTTCGCAAGCTCGACAAGCTCGAAGAAATATGGATTCTCGACGCTTCCACCGTCAGCTCCGTCGGTCTCACATTCGGGTTCGACTGAAAGCAGGTCGTCGATCTCTATCGGCTCTACCGCCGGGAGGTCCAGCCAGCAATTGGAACCGATACTGATTCCCCACAGCAGACCGTCGTTCGCCTTAAGTCCGTACTGCGATGGAGCTATCGTTGAAATGCCGCAGGAGATTCCAGAGCCGTCATGAGGAAACGCAACTTGTTGCGGCTGCCCCAGCTCAGATGCAAATCGAGCAAATAGCGCGCGGGCTCGTCTTGCTCCATCAATCGGCACCAGGACAATGTGTTCACCGCCATCCAGGGTATCTTCCGAGAGACGCAAGACCATCGGTTGCTTCACATGGGGCTCGTAACCTGGGGCAACTCGATCGCAGACATACTCGAATAGCTCAACTGCTTGCTGCTCACGCATGGCGCTTCTCCTCGAAAAAACCAGCTCCCGCGGGAGCGATATAAAAGACCTAGACGTTGCGGAGGATTGTATAAAAACGACTACTTTTGTCGAGCCCGCAAGACCACGCGATCAATTTAGCTGAGAAAACAATTGGATAGATTCCCACGACAACAAAGGGAAAGCTGCGAAGTGAACCGCTTGTACAACAGAGAGGAAATCAGATGTTTCGCTCCAATCAGGTCCTGTGCGCAACCAAACTAATCCGCCAGTTCGCGCGCATCTCCCAGGAACTGCAAGACGACCCCCAAGCACTGCTCATCACCCAAAAAGGCAAAGATCCCTTGGTGCTGGTAAACGCCGAGATCTTCGAGGACCTCCTCCACCGACGATTCGAATACGAGGCTATCGACTGGAACACCACGACGGACGAGGCCGACCTGTAAGCAGCGCCAAAGCGCCGTGCTTTGACAAGGTCTCTGAGACCTTATTTCGTGCGGGTGCGTTGGCGGTGCTTGGTTATCGCTTTTGTCCTTGGAGGAGGAGGAAGCCGGGGCAGTCACCCGTTTTGGTGACCGCGACGCCGTTTTTGAATAGCTCGTGGGTTACGTCTTCTACTGTCGGAAAATACACGTGGAAGAGGTCTTTGGCGCCTTTGGGAATGCGTAGAGAGGTTGCTTGTCGCAGGTAGTCGTACGTGCGGCGGAGTCCCATCGTTCGGAAGCCGTTAACCACTTGCCGCGCCGTGCGCAGTGAGATGTCGGCGAGGCGGCGGAGCAGTTGCGTGTTTTCGGCTTCGTCATCCACCTCGTGCATGGCGATATAGATATGACCTTTCGACTTCAAGACTCGCGCTGCCTCTTGGAGGCCGCGTCGAAAGTCCATCATGTGGTCAAGAGAACTTGAAATGACGATATTGTCGAAGCCGGCAGCGACGAACGGTAAACATTCTCCCAGACCATGGACGAAGGTGAATTCTCGCAGGGATGAGCCCGCGAGGGGATCGAGGCCGACATACTCGATTTGAGCCGCGGGATCGATGTAGGCCGGCTGCCAGCTCTGCGGCCCGCAGCCGATATCGAGGACGACTCCTTCAAGTTTCATGAAGTCGATGAACGCCTCTGCCTCAGTTGAGCCCTTTCGGAAGAGATTCAGCTCGGGCGCAAGCTCGTAACAGAGAGAGCCGTTTTTCTGCAATGCTTCCCACAGCGCTTGGTGTCGCTCTAGCGGCTCAGGCAGCCGATCGGGAACAAGATGATACCCGCGCTCGGCTTTTCGATAGGTTCGCCCGCAGTATTCACAGTTCCATGGACCTGCGATTCCCCCCCCCACTAAGGCCGGTTTTGCTTCACATGCCGGGCAAGCAAGAAGTGTGTGTAGACTGAACTCGGTGGAATGGGCGTGAGGCTTCATGCGCACAAGGTTTCACGCGCGTACATTGAGCGTCAACCCAAAAACCGATCTATCGGGGCAACCGCTTACGCCAGCGATGCCAGCAGTCTGCGACAACAACGCTCCACGATGCGATAGGTCTCGTCAAAATCGCCGGTGTAGTAAGGATCGGGAACGTCGAGATCGCCTTGCTCGG
>JAGRAW010000344.1 GCA_020434415.1 Bdellovibrionales bacterium | reverse complement strand
CCCGGTCAGCTTCGCTCGATAACACGACTTACGGAGTTGCGTGTGATTGATCGCAGCATGCTAATTCTGGATATCTTCGCTCAACGAGCAAAAAGCAGTGAGGGGCGTTTGCAGGTGGAGCTGGCGCAACTGCAATATTCTTTGCCGCGGTTGACGGAAAAGGATACCGGCCTCAGTCGATTGACCGGTGGAATCGGTGGCCGTGGTCCAGGAGAAACGAAGCTCGAGATTGGCCGACGGAGAAGCCGCGATCGAATCGCCGAACTGGAGAAGAAAATCGAGAAACTGGCTCAACAGCGGGGTCTACGACGAGAACGACGCCAGTCTCGAGGCGTTCCCGTGGTAGCTATTGTCGGCTACACCAACGCGGGCAAGTCGACGCTGCTGAATGCGCTGACGAAAGGAGACGTGCTTGCTGAAAGCAAACTGTTCGCCACCCTCGATCCGTCCAGTCGCCGGATGCGCTTCCCCAACGAGAAGGAGGTGATCTTCATCGATACGGTCGGTTTCATTCGAGAGCTTCCTAAGGAGTTGGTGATAGCGTTCCGAGCGACCTTGGAAGAGGTCGGTGAGGCTGACCTGTTGCTCCACGTAGTGGATGCCACCAACATCGAAATGAGACGCCAGATTGAAGTGGTGGAGGAAACACTCACATCTCTCGGGTACGGTGAGAAGCCGAAACTCTTGGTGCTGAACAAGACGGATTTGTTATCTGACGTGGAAGTCCGTTCACTGGTGAATACCGTGGGCGGCTTACCTGTGTCTGCGGTCAGTCGGATCGGGCTGTCCGAGTTGGTGCTGGAGCTCCAACAGGAACTCGGTCGCACGTTTCGCGGGCAAGACCCCGGGCGTTTTGTCGAGGCGACGCCCTGGTAAATCCGCTGCTCTTTCGTTCACGAAAAGGTTTCTTCCGCGAGTGGCACTATTCGCTGAGTGCCAAACGGTTCAAATGTGAACGGCGAAGGCGTCGGCAAGCCAGGTAATTTTCTTGTCAGGTAACTTTCTTGTACACCGTGAGGCCGAGAAGCAGCAGTACGAAGAAGCCGATCAGAAAGACAACAAATAGAATCTGGGCAATGTCTGCCGCGCCTGCCGCAACGCCCCCAAAGCCGAAGACGGCCGCGATAATTGAGATAATCAAGAAGACGAAGGCCCATTTCAGCAGTGACATGATGTAGAGACTCCCGATATCTGCATGTGGAGTAGATTATTTGCCGGTGAGACAGGTATACCGGTCCGGTCGGCCGGTCGTTATGACCTTCGACAGGGGAAAGGCCCCTTTGATACTAGGAAATGGTCTTGCTTGCGCGAGACTGTAGCAAACCGATAGATAAGGGGCAGACTGTCCGCCCTTGTAGGCAGCAGGGAACGCATTCGGGATACTACCATCATGATGACAACTTATTTTCCTGTGCTGGTCTTGATGATCTTGGTCGGCGGCTTCGCGGTGACCATGATTCTGCTCAGCATCGGCCTTGGGCCGAAGGTATACAGCGAAGTCAAAGACGATCCTTTCGAATGCGGAACGGTCGCGACCGGGGACGTGAGCGGCCGACACAGTGTGAAGTTTTACCTCGTCGCGATGACATTCATCGTCTTTGACGTCGAAATCGTTTTTCTCTACCCCTGGGCAATCAACGTCCGTGAACTCGGCTGGTGGGGGTTCTGGGCGGCGATGCCGTTTCTGGCGATTCTTACGATTGGGCTGATCTACGAGTGGAAACGCGGCGTGCTTGACGTCGTGTAGTAGTGCCGTCTCCTAAGTGATCAGCGACGGGGGTGATCAGCGACGGGCGTGAGCAGCGACAGTTTCCATGCCGTAGTTTTCTTTGCCGCAGCGTTGCTGGCCTTTGCTGTCACGACCTCGATCCTTTTCATGGTCGAATCGATTGATGCTCCGCTTTCCGTGGGTGTCGTCAGTTTCCTTTGCTTCGGAGGCTGGGCGCTGTGGCGAGCACGGAGCCTTCAGCGCGCGGTACGCGCCGGCCGGAATAAAGATGCCGAAGCGGCCTTCCTGCAGGTCCGTGAACAGTTAGCGCTTATCGATGAGCTTCTATCGGCGAGTGAACAGCGCTACCATGAATGGCAGCGTCGGGGGGTGGGGGAGCTCAATATACTTCGTCCCGGTGGCATGAGTGCCCTGCGGCGCGTGCAGCGTTTGAGGGACGCACTAGCCGACCGTGCCGAGGGTCTCCGGGCGCTCACGAAAGACGCGGGAGAGCAGGGGTTCCTACGCGCAGCAGCGCTTTGCGGACGCCCGCTTGCTTTTGAGAATACCTCTTCAGATACGATAGCCGGTGGTGCTCTTCCCGAGCTCCATCCGGAACGATGGAAGGATACCCTCGACGAGCTATTTGCAAAAATCGAAGGTGCTTGACCGTTGCCGCTTGCCCGTCTTCCGGAGAGTGAAAGACTCCCGGACCTATCCGCTCATGTCTATTGCTTCGGAAGCAACTCGAAACGAACGGTCGCAAACAGGTCGACATAGCGCTCGGTGGTTCGCGAAATATCCTTTCCTTGCTGCATCTGTCTCCGCAGGAGTTCTGCCGGAGGCTCTTCGGTCACGGTTAAGCTTAGTGGAGCACCGAGCTGCATCCCCAAGGCAACGGCGATCGCCTCGGCTTTCTCCTTCGCTCGCTCGACAGCTTGAGCAGCGGCAGCCTTATCGGAAGGTCCACTTGTCGGCTTGAAGAAATCTACTTCGACCCCGGCAGCACCCGCCTGCAGGCAGGCGTCAATCAGTTTGGGCACCAGCGTAAGCTCTTCCGTTTCGATTCCGAGATGGCGTTCAGTGTGAACCGCAGAAGAGCTATTGAGGGGCGCACCGCGAGTTGCAGCATTTTCCATCGTCACGCCTCTGCTACTTATCGAAGCCTTTGGCAGTAGTTTGCTTACGGCCAAACGAATAGCCTGTTCTCTGCTTTCAGCCGCCGCAGCAGCTTCAGACGCGCTCTTTCCGGTTGACTCGACATTGACCGTAAGCAAGGCGGTGGTGGCAGCACTTCGACTTCGCGCCTCCGCACTGACGGTAATATCCCGCGGGAGAGAGCCAGAGGTTTCGGTGTGCCGACCTACAGCAGGAGACTGGGCATGCGCGGAATTCGAGAGCAGAAGCAAAGCGAGAAGGCATGCGGGAAGCAATGTGCGGTTCATGGTTTGGTGCCCCAAAGATCTCTCAGGAAAAATAAGAGCTGTATCGTGCCACGGGTCAGCAGCAAGAAAACAGTGTCAAGAAACTGAAGTTGCCTCTTATCGTTGTATAATTAGGAGCGCATCTGAAAAATGAATTCTTTCGAGCGCTCATAGATCCCCACGCCCGAAGGGCCGGGCTGGGGATCGAAGTTGTCTTTAAATTTGTATAATATCGACAACTTCTGCTCAAGTTGTCGTCGGCCGCCGCGCGCTGCTGCCTTGGTGACAGCGATGGGTGCTCAAGTTAGGGTTGTCCAAGCACTGCCGTCGGTTCTGGAAGGCGTCCGAACGGCGTTCCCTCATAGGAGGATGGTAACGGATTGAGCGGGGCGGCGGACTCAAGCAGCCATGTGTCTCCGCGACGGTGCAGACGAACTGCAATCGATTCGATTGCCACCCCCGTGCTTCGTTCGAGATTGACGACCGCGGTCTGCTCGCTCTCGGCTGTGGCACTCCCAACTGTGGCACTCCCAACCCGGAACTGCGTTTCCGCAAGCGCTGTTCGAAATTCATCGCGTTGCCGTTCGAGTTCCGCTTCCAGCGTCTGGATGGTCTCAGTGAGTCGCATCCGCTCTGCCGCACCCGCCTCAGTGGCTTCGCTTTTCAGTCGTTCGATGGTAAGCGCACCATTAGCCTCGGCAATACGGCTGTAGTGGCTGCGAAGGCCCTCCGCATCGCGGAGCCCCATGCCGATTTTCTCCTCTTCCGACAGAGCTTGGTATCGTCCCTCCCAGTCAATCAGCTCGACTAAGGACGCAAAGCTGCCGGAGCTCCTTAATCGCTCGAGGGCAGTAGTCACGACCGTGCCGGGTTCGGATGCATGGACGATCGATGCGCTTCCACAGAGCGACAAAAGCGCAGTAGTAGCAAGAAGGAAGAGCCGCACGCGTTTAGAGTTCATAACTTCGAGTGAACAGTTCTTGACGGAGGTAGATAAATGCCGGTGTCATCGGTGGAAGTTGGTCGGCGTCGTTAAATCGTTCATCAAAGGACCAGACGCGATTTGGTGCACTGTAGTAGGTGAACGGGCCCCAACTTGATTGCGAATGTCGAGGAGCTCCGAGGCTCACAATCGAGCCCACGTAGGTAAAGTCAGGGATCGACGACGAGCCCACCCGGAACCATTCGTTGAAGCGGAAGACGTTGATTGCGCCACCACCGTTGGTGTCTTCCCCATGATCTTGACCAGCAGCACCGTTTGCGCCACCTGTGCGGGCGATCCCGCTAAGGACTGCAGCATACACCGAGGTCGCAGAGCCGTCTCGATCGTAGCGATCGGTAATGTAGCTATCGCTATCCACCCAGCTATTCGACAGAAGATACAGCGTGTCGGCCATCAGCGCCGACGGAATCCAGCCGCTGGTGTTATAATTGCCCCATACGACCAGGCTTTGGTCGGTAACGAGCGTCAGCCCCCGCACTGCCGGTGCGCCGGCAAGGTTCGACTGAAGCCGGGAGGCATTACGAATGCGAATGGCGTAGTTGTTGTGGTTGCTGCCGGAGAGGGGTCCATCGACCG